>DERU01000045.1:24590-24980 GCA_002361095.1 Lachnospiraceae bacterium UBA3332 | reverse complement strand
ATCAATATTGAGATTCCCGGCGTTTCGGATGCCAATGCGATCCTGGAGGAATTGGGAAAACCAGGTTCCTTGAGTTTTCTGGATAAAGACGGCAACGAGGTGCTCACCGGCACGGATGTGGCGGATGCCCAGGCGGGATACCAGACAAACCAGATGGGGAACCAGGAACCCGTGGTATCGCTGACCCTCACGGCGGACGGAACCGAGAAGTTTGCGGAGGCCACCAAAAAGGCTTTTCCCAATCATGATATTATTTATATCGTGTATGACGGTCAGATAATCAGTTTTCCCGCCGTGCAGGCGGAGATTACGGACGGACATGCCGTCATTAACGGAATGTCCTCCTTTGAGGAGGCGGACAGGCTGGCGTCCACCATCCGTATCGGCGGC
>DERU01000045.1:24080-24269 GCA_002361095.1 Lachnospiraceae bacterium UBA3332 | reverse complement strand
AGGAACTGCGCTCCAACGTGGTGGGAGCGCAGCTGGGGAGCGCGGCGATCCGGACAAGCCTGATCGCGGGCGCGATCGGTCTGGCCATTGTGGTGGTATTTATGATCGCGGTATATTGGATTCCCGGCGTGGCGAGCGCACTGGCTCTTTTGCTGTATACGGCGATGATGGTGCTTTTGTTAAACGGAT
>DERU01000045.1:16342-23951 GCA_002361095.1 Lachnospiraceae bacterium UBA3332 | reverse complement strand
TGGAAGAGCTGCGTTCCAACGTGGTGGGCGCACAACTGGGCAGCGCCGCCATCCGGACGAGCCTGATTGCGGGCGCGATCGGCCTTGCCATCGTGGTTGTTTTCATGATTGCCGTCTATTGGATACCGGGCATGGCAAGCGCGCTGGCGCTGGGGCTGTATACGGCGCTGATGGTGCTTTTGTTAAACGGATTTGATTTGACGCTGACCCTTCCGGGGATTGCCGGCATTATCCTGTCCATCGGGATGGCAGTGGATGCCAACGTGATTATTTTTGCCCGTATCCGGGAAGAGATCGCCACCGGTAAGACGGTGCGGTCCGCAATCCAGATCGGGTTTAAGAAAGCTTTGTCTGCGATTATCGACGGCAATGTGACCACTTTGATTGCGGCGGCGGTTTTGGGAATTATGGGAACCGGTACGATCAAGGGATTTGCGCAGACGCTGGCACTGGGTATCGTATTGTCCATGTTCACGGCGCTGGTGGTGACCAAACAGATTTTGAATGCGCTGTATGCCATCGGTTTTCAGAATGAAAAATTTTACGGGCGCACCGGCGTGAAAAAGCCCATCGACTTTTTGTCAAGGAAAGTCCTGTATTTCGCAATTTCCGGTGTACTGATCGTGGGCGGGTTTGTATGTATGGGCATCAACAAATCCGGTACGGGAAACGCGTTAAATTATAGCCTGGAATTTTTGGGAGGGACGTCCACCAACGTTACCTTTCCTGAGGACAAGAGTATAGAGGAACTGGACGCGCAGGTGGTTCCCCTGATCGAAGAAATCAGCCAGGATTCCAATGTGCAGACACAGAAGGTACAGGGGACGAACGAGGTTATATTTAAGACCAAGACCTTGACGGTTGCCCAGAGGGACGAATTGAATCAAACCCTGGCCGAGCAGTTTGGCGTAAACGAGGAGACGATCACGGCCGAGACCATCAGTTCCACGGTGAGTTCCGAGATGCGTTTGGGGGCGATATTGGCAGTATTGGTAGCGGTGGCCTGTATGCTGCTTTATGTGTGGCTGCGCTTTAAGGATGTGCGTTTTGGCGCCAGCAGTGTGCTTGCGCTGGTACACGATGTGCTGGTGGTACTCGCTTTTTACGCGGTTGCCAAAGTTTCCGTGGGCAATACGTTCATCGCCTGTATGCTGACCATTGTCGGCTATTCCATCAATGCCACCATCGTAATTTTTGACCGTGTCCGCGAGAATATGGGACTGGAGGGCAGCAAGGCCGATTTAAAGGAACTGGTGAACAGAAGCATTTCCCAGACCCTGACCAGAAGTATTTTCACCTCCCTGACCACGTTTATCATGGTTGCGGTGCTGTATGTGCTGGGCGTTTCCAGCATCCGGGAATTCGCGCTTCCGCTGATGGCGGGTATTATCTGCGGCGCGTACTCCTCGGTATGCCTGGCGGGAGCCATGTGGTATTTGATGAAAACAAAGATTGTGAAAAAAGAAAGCGATCCGAAGAAAAAAACGGCAAAATAAAAAATGGTTTTAGGCAGGCCGGTAGGAGCAGGAAGGGCGACAGCCCGGATTGCGAATACCGGCTGTTTCATGCCTGAAAGGAAACGGAAGATGGCAAAATGGTTTGTGGCGGCAAAGCGGGCCGATTTTAACGAAATCGGGAAAGAATTCGGTATTAGCCCGGTGGTGGCAAGGATTATACGCAACCGGGATGTGGTGGAAAAAGAGCAGATTCGCAAATACCTGTACGGAGGACTGGAGGAATTGTACGCGCCGTCACTGTTAAAAGGAATGGGGGAGGCTGCAGCCATTCTGCTGGACAAGATCCGGGAGAAAAAGCCTATCCGGATTATCGGGGATTATGATGTGGACGGGGTTTGTTCCACTTTTATCCTGCAAAAGGGACTGGCCTATTGCAGGGCGCGGGTGGATACGGCGATTCCCCACCGGCTGCGGGATGGTTACGGACTGAACGAACATTTGGTGGAGGAAGCGTTGGCGGACGGCATAGACACCATTGTGACCTGCGATAACGGCATTGCTGCGGCTCCGCAGATTGCGTTGGCCAAAAAGCACAATATTACGGTAGTGGTGACAGACCACCATGAAGTGCCTTATGAGGAGGAACGGGACGGCGGACGGCGTTACCTCCTGCCGCCTGCGGATGCGGTGGTGGATCCTAAGCAGCCCGGATGTCCGTATCCGTTCAAGGAAATCTGCGGCGCGGTGGTGGCTTTCAAATTGGTGCAGGAATTGTTCGCCATGTTGGGCCTGCCGGGGTTAGAGGCAAACGGCAGAGGGGTATTGGAGGAACTTTTGGAGTTTGCAGCCCTCGCCACGGTTTGCGATGTCATGACATTACAGGACGAGAACCGGATTTTGGTCAAGTACGGGCTCGCCATGATGCAAAACAGCCAAAATGTGGGCCTGCGTGCCCTGATGGAGGTGAACGGCATTTTACCGGACAACAGGGAGAAAAAACTGAGCGCGTTTCATTTGGGCTTTGTGATCGGTCCCTGTATGAACGCGTCCGGAAGGCTGGACAGCGCGACGCGGGCGTTGGAACTTTTGGGCAGTACAGACTGGGAGGAGGCGGTTCCCAGGGCGGCTTTTTTAAAGCAGCTTAACGACAGCCGTAAGGAGATGACGGAAAATTTTGTGAGGGAAGCGGCCGCGATGGTGGAGAACAGCGGGCTGGCAAAAGACCGGGTGTTGGTGGTTTTTCTGCCCGATTGTCACGAGAGCATTGCGGGAATCATTGCGGGACGGCTGCGGGAACGGTATTATAAGCCGGTTTTTGTACTGACAAGGGGGGAAGAGGGGGTCAAAGGGAGCGGCAGATCCATTGAAACTTACCATATGTACGAGGAGATGACAAAGTGCAGTCATCTTTTTACCCGCTATGGCGGACATAAAATGGCGGCGGGCTTATCCATGCGGGAGGAAGATGTGGAGGCTTTCCGCCGGGAGATCAACGGACTTTGTATGCTGACCCGGGAGGATTTGGAGGAGCATATCCTGATTGACGCAGCCATGCCGATTTCCTATGTAACCTTCGGTCTGGTGGAGGAACTGGAATGTTTGCAGCCTTTTGGGACGGGAAATCCCAAGCCGGTTTTTGCGCACCGGGATCTTTTGTTTTTGTCTGCGAAAATTTTGGGAAAAAGCGGCAATGCCATCCGCTTTACGGTGGCGGACGAGGGGCAAAAACGCTGGGAAATGATGTACTTTGGGGATCGGATCGCGTTTGAGGATTATGTCGTTTCCAAATACGGCCAAAAAGAACTGGGAAATTTGTATGAAGGACGGGGGGAAGGCGTGCGGCTGCACGTGATTTATGATCCGGGAATTCATATTTGGCAGGGAAACGCCAGGCTGCAGCTTATCATGCGCTATTATCAGTAAGGTTTACCTGCAGGCAGAATGGCCGTCAGGCCGGAACTGCTGCGGCGTGGTACCGGTTCATGATGAGGCGCGTTTTTCCGGAGTTTTTATAAAATGCATCAGAAATCTTTAGCATTTTTAGAAGTTCTTTATGAATTGGACATATTTTGCACATATTTTACCTGTATGATAAAAATCAGATAGTTGAGCAACTCACTATCTCCCCCCTCATAAGAAAATGAAGAGCCCTGCAGTCATGCGGGGCTTTTCATTTCAATTTTCCTCCTCGTGAAGAATCTTGATTGTTTTCGCTTCTTCGGATTGCCGGTTGAAAATATCAACAATGCATGGGGGGTTTGCAATAATGCAATCAATGTCCTCTTTTTCGAGCACCAAGATGCACAGATTCATATCTTCCATGATTCGCCGTACATAATTTTTTGCGTCACTTGTGAGATGGCCTGTAGTCATGATGACAATGGTATTACTCTTGAGCATATGGGACAGTCCAACCTCTTTTGCCACCATATCAATGGTAACGGCAGCGGTGTTCTTGCACTGCACCTGCCAGCGCGAATATTGCAGACGGGCGGAATCAAACAAAACATCAACTTCAGCGCCGCCAATTTGAATGTCACGGTAGCGGGTTCGCACGAAGTCCAGTCCGATGAGTTTCATGACCTTAATTGCAAACGCCTCCAACGCAACGCCTTTTACATAGGTGTTTTCCGAATCCATTTCACGCCGCAGTTCAGAAAAAGTCTTACAGTATGCATCAGCCAGCGCATTTCCCACTTGATCCTTGAATTGTGTCAGCAATGGTCCGATAACTTCCCGTTTTGTCTGCTCCGTGAGTGCAACCATATAGGGTTTTGCGCCACGGCCACTGGTGGTTTTCTGCGCTGCAATCAGCCCCTTATCGTGCAGAGGCTTTATGACTTTGTTTGCAAAGGCCTTTTCGTCAAAGTCAATATTGTACGAAGCGGCGGCCAAATTGCGGATATCGGTTGCCACCAGCGGTTTGTCGCCGGCGGTGTTGCATAATGCAAGAAGAAAGTAGTATTGCTCCAAAGATAACTCTTTAAAAAGCGCGATATCATTGCTCTCGATTCCTAAGAGTTCCTTGAGTGCGGTTTCGTTAATTTTCCAATCGCCGAGTATAATTCCGGCCTGACCGAGCCACAGCTTCATCACTTGGACATTATTTGACGTTTGCTGAAGCCGGAACCCTTGATGAATAAGCGCAGTATTGATATTGGCATTGGTGAGGCTGTCTCCGCTGCGGCACATTTGGCGTAATGTTTCAACAAAAACCAAACCGTTAAGGTTTAGCAGGATATGCTTTGCAAACGCTTTTTTTAATGATTCGTCATCGGGAATGGACAAAAGATTCCTTCCGGTTTCGGTTATTTCAATCGTGTTTCTGCCCGCTGCCAATCCATAGCTTTTAAGTGAGATGCTGGTGTTTCCGGCTAATTTTTCAGGAGAAGCTTTTGGGGCAAAAAACTCTTGCGCGATTTGTTTCACAAATTCTTTGTTGGTCTTTCCGGTATATTCTTGCGCAAGTTCCAATAACCGCCTGAGGTTCACCTGTTCGGGTGAGAATTGCGTCCCAAACGGCAGCTCGTTCGTATTCATCTTTGTCACCTCCGAAAAATATTGTTCCCGAATAGCGTTTGCCATGATCTCAGCCATTTTAACGGGAACGGCGTTGCCAATCTGCCGCCATTGGTCAGAAAAGCATCCGGAAAATTCGTAGCTGTCATCAAAAGTCTGTATCCGCTTGATTTCGTTTATGCGCAAGTACCGGTTTTTCCAATGAAACGGTCCCATATTATCAGACCATGTAGCCTGGATTGTCCATGATGGGCGGTCGGGGCTGAGCTTTAAAAGGAAAGACCAATAACGGGAACGCCATTTAAACTTAGGATCCGGATATCCTCTTTCCGCAGTCAAATACAGATAGTTTTCTCCCGGGGGGATTAACTTCAAAAGGTCTTTATGCTTCGCTCCCGCCTGACGGTCGATATCCTCCGGCAAATCATAGTCAAGATCCCCAATAGCCTGTCCGCAGGTAACCCACGGCAATTTCCCGGAATCTTTCCCTTTGTCGTATTTGGCCGGGTCACAATGCGTTTCTGCCGGGAATACAAACGGCAGTCCGAGCCCTTTCTTTATTCCTACGCAAAGAAAACGTTCCCGCGTTTGGGGAACCCCATAATTGGCCGTATTCACCACTTGGTATCTGATCTCATATCCCAGCGCATCGGCTTTTTGGGTCAGCAGTTCAAAGGCTGGCTTGTGGGGGCTATAGATAAATCCAAAGACATTTTCAAACAAAAAAACTTTGGGACGAATCTCCTCCAGGGCACGGAAATACTCGTGAAGCGTAAAAGAGTTCTTGTCATCCAGCGCCCGGGCCATATCAGTTCGATAAAACCTTGATTTAGAGTATGCGGGACAGGGAGGCCCCCCAACCAATACATCTATATCGGAAACAGTCAGGCCGATTTTTGAGAGTTCTTCCGCATAGTCAATTTTTCGGATATCATCGCAGACAACAAGCTTTCCGATTTTATTGTTCTCTAATGTGTCGCAGGCGGGTTTCCAGCAATCTGTCGAAAAGCAAATGTCGAATCCGGCTTTTTTGAATCCGCAGTCTATTCCGCCGCCACCAGAGAAAATGCTCAACACATTAGGCATTACTCTATACTCTCCTTTACATGCTCAATCATGGCCTTACCCATCAGCGAAGGGACTGCGTTACCAATCTGCTTCTGAATGGACCTCCTGGTGCCATGGAACCGATACCCTTTCGGAAAGGTCTGAATCGCCGCAATTTCCGGTACGCGCAAACGGCGATTGTCCCAATGGAATGGGCCAATCCATGGGCCGGGCTGCGCTGTGATTGTCCATGATGGCATATTGGGTGCCAGCTTAAGCAAAAAGTTCCAATATCTTTTTTCCGCAACAAACTTTGGATTTGGATATCCATACCAGGCGGTAAGCGCCTTATAGTTCATTCCGGGGGGAACTTCCTTCAGATCTGAAGCATAAGTTCCGCCCTCAATTACTTCTTCCGGCTCAAAAAATTCCGGAACATCGAAACCAGCGATAACCTCCCCGACATTGACATAAGGCGCAAGGCCTTTCGCCTTGCACTCTGCTTCCGGGCAGTGTGTTTTACGGGGTTCATCGCTTTTAAAGTCGCCGGTTGTGCCGAGAATGAACAATCTGCGCCTTTTTTGGGGAACGCCGTAATCCTGTGCGTTCGCCTTGACGATTTTGGATTTATATCCTTGTTCCGTAATGATCTCTATAAAACGGTCCACAATCACTTTATTGGTCGGATGCAAAAGGCTTTCAACATTTTCAAAAACAAAACCGTCAGGATGCAAATCTGTTACCACCCTGAGATATTCGTTAACCAACGTAGCCCTGGGATCATTGATGCCCCGCCGGGTTTCATGGCCCACCCAATACCCTGCCTTGGAAAAAGGCTGGCAGGGCGCCCCGCCGATTACGATGAACTTATCGTAATTCCGTTTTTGCAAAGCAGCCTGAAACACGGAACTGTCAATCTCGTGCAAGTCGCCTTTTATTATTTCAGCGTTTGCAAACAACGCATTGGATTTCAAAGTTTCTATACAGTCTGAATCAAAATCAGTGCTTAAAACGACAGGTACTCCGGCCCAAAAACTGGCAACATCGAGTCCTCCCGCTCCAGAGAATAAACTAACTGCAACAATATTATTTTCCATATTCATACGACGCTGCCAAATTGCATTTCTTCCATACCTGTCCGGTTTTCAATGTCATTTCCGCTTATGAAGCGCACCTTACCATAAGCTGACTGGTGTGCCAATCACAATATAGCATAAATTTCGTGAGGTTTCAACGGATTTAGGCTTCTTGGCACGGAAATCAACTTTGCGGCCGGGGGCAGGAGGGCCGTTGTCTCCCAACTTTTCTGTTTGCATTATGCGGGGCTTTGGTATAAAATGGATAAGTATAGTTTGCAGGACAGGGGATGGAGCCGTTGGAAAACAGGGGACTGGGAAAGAGAATGAAAAAGCCGTTGATGCTGGCGGCTTTGGCGGTACTAATAGAAGTTACGGTATTCCAGTTTTCGTTTTGGAGTACTATCTTTGCGGAAGGAATAAAACCGGAGCAGGCAGAAGTGGTATGGGAGTATGTGGCGGTAGAGGAGATGGAGTCTGCCGCCGCATGCGGCGGCGGGGTTTATGTGG
>DERU01000045.1:0-16079 GCA_002361095.1 Lachnospiraceae bacterium UBA3332 | reverse complement strand
AGGGGTTTATGTGGACGGGCAGGGGTATACCCATGCGCCGCAGGGGGCGGCGTTATTGCGGATCAAAGGACTTGACCGCAGATTGGCCCGGCTGCATGTCGCACTGGACATACCGCAGGGATATGTGATCAAGGCCGCCGTTTTTGCCCAGGATGAAGGAAACGCTTATACCTATCAGTTGGGAGAGGCGCGGACGCTTCTTCGGCAGAGTCCGGAGAACGGCTGGATGAAGATTTATCCCTACGGAAAGGTGAAAAACCTCTATCTGCGCTTGGAAACAGCCGACAGGAAGGGAGAAGCGGCCGCAGGGGAGATGGGGGATTTGGTCTGCCGGATAGAGGAGGTCTGTCTCGACGGGCGCATGCCCTTTGCATTTCGGCCGGTACGTCTGCTTTTGGTTTTCGGCCTGCTTTTGTTCTGCTTTGGCTGGGGGGAAAAGGGCGGTACGCGTCTCCTGTTTTGGACGCAGGAAAAGGAGGGGAGAAGAAAACGTCTGCTGTGGATGGCAGCCTATACGGCGCTTTTGGTTGCCGCAGCTTTCTTTTTTGTACGGCTCAATCCCGATTGCCGTAAAAACCTTGCCCTGCACCATGCGCAATATCAGGAACTGGCAAGGGCGCTTGCACAGGGGAAGGTCAGCGTGGGAGTGGCTTCGCAGGAACTTTTGGAGGCAGACAATCCCTATGACACGATTTTTTTGCAGGCAAAGCAGATTCCTTATCAGGCGGATTATGCATACTATAAAGGAAACTATTACGTGTATTTCGGCATTGTGCCGGAACTTCTGCTTTATCTGCCCTATTACCTGCTTACGGCAAAGGATCTGCCCAATTATCAGGCGGTATTTTTCTTTTTTGCCGGATTTATTATAGCGTCTGTGGGACTTGTCTATGAATGGATGCGGCGGTATTTTAAAGACGCCCCGTTTTATCTGTATTTTATAGCCGTGTTTATGCTGGTTGGCAGCCCTTCTCTTTTCTATTTGCTGCTGCGGCCGGATTTATATCATGTGCCCATCATCGCTTCCTGTATGTTTACGGCGGCGGGACTTTGGTGCTATCTGGCAGGAATGCGCCGGGATAGGAGAAAAGGGATATACTATGCACTGGGGTCTTTGTGTTTGGCGCTGACAGCGGGATGCCGCCCGCAGTTTTTGCTATTTGCCCTTTTGGCGCTGCCCCTGTTGGGAAAAGAATGGTTTTGCGTCTCCCCAAAAGGGAAAGGAGGCGGCCGTTTGGCCGCCCTGCGGGTAAATGTCCGGCAGCTGTTCGCTTTCGCGGTTCCCTATTTGGCAGTGGGCGCAGGCCTGATGTATTATAATGCGCTCCGATTCGGTTCTCCTTTTGATTTCGGGGCGGCTTACAGCATGACCAGCAACGACATGACCCACAGAGGGTTCAATATGGAACGGATTTTGTATGGGATGTGGTATTTTCTGTTCCAGCCCCCGCAGTTGGAGGCACGGTTTCCTTATCTGCAAAGTGCGGCGGTGCAGACGGACTATATGGGCAAAATGGTTTATGAGAGTTGTTTTGGCGGCGTTTTCGCCTGCAGCCTGCTGACGCTTCCGGTATTCCTTTTGTACAGGCTGCGCCGGCAGTTTCCGGACCGGGCCGCTTTTTGGGCGGCGGTGATGTCCGTGGGAGTGGCGGTGACAATCTGTGCGGTTGACGCTTCGGGGGCGGGAATTTTGCAGCGCTACAGCAGCGATATTTCCTTTGGGATTTTCTGGGGAGCCGTGTCAGCCCTTTTCGCATGGGAGAAGCGGGCGCGGGAGAAAAAGACGGAATCCGGTTTTTGCCTGTTTTTAAAGGCCGCCTGTATACTGCATGCCGCGTTTTTGTTTTTGATACTGATACAAGATGAGGGCAGTGTGAATTTATTGACGGGAAATCCGGTCCTGTTTTATAAAATACAGGCGGCGCTGCGGTTTTAGCGGCGGTGCTTTTGCGCATGGGGCGGGACGCTTTGCTTTGGACGCAAAAGGTCAGGGATAGGAGAAAAAAGGGAAGCATGAGGGATCGGAAGGTTTTTTTGACAAAGGAGATGTCTCTTTTGTGGAGGGGGATTGCCGTCATTATGGTGGTGGCTTCGCACTATATTGTCTGGTATGGGGATCTTGTGACCAGGGAACCCCTGCGCTATGCGGTAAGCCGGTTGGGAATTTACGGTGTGGATATTTTTTTTGTGGTATCCGGTTACGGGCTGGCAAAGGCCAGCGCGAAAAGACCCGTGGGATGGGGATTTATAAAGGGAAGGCTGCAAAATACCTACGTGCCCTATCTGCTGCTTGCGGGACTGATGCGGCTTTGGGAAGGGGAAGCATGGACGCGCAAAAGTTTTTTTCGGTTTCTGACCGGATATGATTTTTGGTTTATCCAAAATATTTTGGTTTTCTATTTCGCTTTTTTTGTGGTTTTTCGTCTGCTGCACAAAAATTATCTGCGGCTTTTGGCGTTGGCCGCCATTGTTTTGCTGTATTCGTATCGGCTGGCGGTTATGGACCGGGCCAGTTTTTGGTTTGTATCCAACCTTGCTTTTGTAATCGGGGTTGCGCTGGCTTTGTACGAGACGCATCTCATACGGGTCATGAATGCCGCCTGGCCGGTCTGGATACTGATTTTGACCGGTCTGATGGCTTGGGTGGCAAAAAGCGGTATGGATATTCGGTTTACTCCGGTGGAAAATTATGATAAAATGATACCCGGTATGGCGGCCAGCGTGATTTGGACACTTTTTGCGGTACAGGCCGCCGGGAAATTTGGGGGACGCTTTATTTGGCTGCGTTTTCTGGGAAAAATTTCTTTGGAGTTGTATTTGCTGCATACGTTTCTGTATTTTGAAACCGTCCGTCTTTCGGGAATACAGAATCGGCTGCTGCAGGGCGCCGTGGCATTGGCAGCGACAGGAGTATTGTCCTGGGGGGTTCACATTTTGTTGTCCGGATTTTGGAAGAGGGCCGGAAAAGGAGGGCGGACGGCGCCGTTATGAGGCGGGGAGGTTCGGGTTTGCCGGAACCGCATCCGCAAATGAAAACGGATCGAATGCCGCACGGAAATGGGGGAAAGTATGGATAGAAGACAGAAAATCAGATGGGGAATGGTATTGGCCGCAGCGGCGCTTTTTTGCAGGCTGGGGCTTTCCGCCAAGGCAGCGCCGGCGCCGGTGGCGGCGGTGGTGCAGATGCCGGGATTTGTGGTGGAACAATGGGGAGAGCCAGGCGTGCTTGCGGTGGAGAAGCTGGCGTATGTAAGGGATCTGCCGGAACAGAAGCTGTCCGGTTTTTGCCAACTGCGGCAGGGGCAGTTTGTGACGGTTTGGGGACAGACGGATACGGGCTGGTATTTGGTGGACTGCGGGGGAAAAATGGGATATGTGCGGTGTGCCGCCGGAAACGTTGTAACGCAGCAGCAGGCGGCCCTGGCGCAGCAGATGATGGAGCAGCAGCAGGCGGCCCTGGCGCAGCAGATGATGGAGCAGCAGGCAGCCCTGGCGCAGCAGGCAGTGGAACAGCAGCAGTTACAGGCCTCTCAACAGCCGCCTGTTGCCGCAGGAATCGTGTTGATCGGGGATTCCAGAATGGTGACGCTCAAGGAGGCGGTGGAGCATACCATTGGCGTATGTCCGGCATCGGTGATCGCCAAACGGGGCGCCCGCTATGAATGGTTTCACGATACGGCGGTTGGGCAGGCGGATAAGATTATCGGAAACGGCAGCCGGGTGGTGATCAACATGGGCGTTAACGATCTTGGGGATGCGGACAAATATGCGCAGGATGTGAATTACTGGGCGGCCGTATGGAGTATGCGGGGGGCGTCGGTCTATTACGCTTCCGTCAACCCGGTTTATGCAAACAGCTACGGGATGACGGAGGAACGGGTGGCGCTTTTTAATTCCCGCCTGCAGTCCCAGCTGATTCCGCAGGTGGTTTGGCTGGACAGCAACACCTATTTGAAACAGACCGGCGTGCATTCCAACGACGGACTGCATTACCTGGAGGATACGGATATGAATTTGTTCCATTTTTATATGACTATGATCGGCGCGATGTAGAAATGACCGCAGGGAAAGGGGTGTTTGCATTTGAAGGCGTTGCAGGAATTGTTGGAGGGACTGTCCTATACCTGTGAAAGGGGTAGTCTGGACTGTCAGGTGCAGGCGGTGGTATACGATTCCCGAAAGGCAGGGCAGGGGTGTTTGTTTGTATGCATCAAGGGCGCCAACTATGACGGACACGATGCCGCAGGGGATGTGGCGGCAAAAGGCGCGTCGGTGCTGGTGGTGCAAAGGGAAGTTGTCCTGCCCAGCCAGGCGGAGGTGACCGTCATCCGGGTGGAAAATACCAGATACGCCATGGCCCATATTGCTGCGGCTTGGTTTGGGCATCCGGCGAAGAAGCTGACCGTAATCGGTATTACGGGAACGAAAGGGAAAACCACGACCACATATCTGGTAAAGTCTATCCTGGAAAATATGGGGCGTAAGGTAGGGCTTATAGGAACCATAGAAGTGATTATCGGGCAGAAACACATCCATGCGGTGAATACCACGCCGGAATCTTATGTGCTGCAGGAGTATTTTGCGGAAATGGCGGACGCAGGCTGTGACACGGTGGTGATGGAGGTGTCTTCACAGGCATTGAAGCTGTGCCGCACGGAAGGTTTCGTGTTTGATTACGGGATTTTTACCAATTTGGAACCGGATCATATCGGCCCCAATGAGCATGACAGTTTTGAGGATTATCTGTACTGTAAGGGACTTTTGTTCCGGCAATGCCGGGTAGGCATAGTCAACTGTGACGATGTCCACTGGAGGCAGGTGACGCAGGAATGCAGCTGCAGCCTGGAAACCTACGGATTTTCGGCGGATGCCGACCTGCGCGCCTCCGATTTGGTATTTACCAACCGGCAGGGGCATTTGGGGGTTGGGTTTCGGGTTTCCGGGCTTTGGGAAATGGATGCGCAGATAGCCATGCCCGGGCGGTTTTCCGTTTATAACGCGATGACGGCTATTGCCGTCTGCCGCCATTTCGGCGCGTCGAAAGAGGCGGTGAAAAAAGCGCTTCTTGCTGCGAAAGTGCGGGGGCGTATCGAGACTGTGCGGGTGTCGGATGATTTTACGGTGATCATTGATTATGCCCATAATGCGATGGCCCTGGAGAGCCTGCTTACCACCCTGCAGGAATACGAGCATGGGCGGCTGGTCTGCGTTTTCGGCTGCGGGGGCAACCGTTCGCGGGACCGCCGGTTTGAGATGGGGGAAGTTTCCGGGCGGCTTGCGGATTTTACCGTGATTACTTCCGACAATCCCCGGTTCGAGGAGCCGGAAGCGATCATGGAAGATATTGTCACCGGAATCGGCAGGACGGGCGGCGCGTATATTGCGATACCGGACAGGAAAGAGGCCGTCGCCTGGGCGGTGGCGCAGGGCAGACCGGGCGATATCATTGTACTGGCCGGCAAGGGACATGAGGATTATCAGGAAATTAAGGGTGTCAAATACCATATGGACGACAGGGAATTGGTATTGGCGTGTTCCGGTTTGGCTAAGGCGGACCGTGACACGGACAGCATTGACAAAGGAAAATGAATGGACAGATTTGCAAAAATCATTGTGGATATTTCCCATGAGAAGGTGGACCGTCCTTTTCAATACAAGGTGCCCGACGCTTTGCAGGGAAAGCTGACCCCCGGTATGCGGGTGCGGATTCCTTTCGGGAAGGGGAACCGGCAGCGCACAGGTTATGTGATTGAAGTGGGGGATGTGCCTGAATTTCCGGAGGGGAAGATGAAAGAAATTCAGGATGTGCTGGGCGGGGATACGGAGCCGCAGCAGAGGATGATCGCTTTGGCGGCATGGTTGAAAGAGCAGTACGGTTCCACCATGATCCAGGCGTTAAAGACGGTGCTTCCTGCGCGGCGCAGGGTGGCCTTGCGGGAAAAAAAGGAAGTGAAACTGGCAGTATCTGTGCAGGATGCAAAAGAGCGGCTGGAAAGCTTTGTAAAAAAGCATCAGACAGCCAAAGCCAGACTGTTGTCGGAACTTATCAGGGAGGAGAGGCTTGACTGGGAACTGGTGACAAAACGTCTTCACGTTTCCCCCCAGACGGTCAAAAGCCTGGAGGAGGCGGGGGTGGTTTTGCAGACTGCGGTGACCTACTACCGCAATCCGGTGAAACTGGACGCTGTCCGGGAGGAAGGAAAATACCTGAGCGATACCCAGCGGCATATTGTGGAGAGCGTGCTGGGGGAGTTTGACCAAAACAGGCGCAGGCCTTACCTGATTCACGGCATTACCGGAAGCGGAAAAACGGAAGTGTATCTGGGGCTGATTGCGGGAATGATAGAGAGGGGGCGGCAGGCGATCGTCCTGATTCCGGAAATTGCCCTGACCTATCAGACGCTGCTGCGGTTTTATAAGCGCTTTGGCGAAAGGGTGTCGGTGATGAATTCCTCCTTAAGCGCCGGGGAAAGGCAGGATCAGATTGAGCGGGCCAGGCGTGGGGAGATTGATGTGATCATCGGGCCGCGTTCCGCACTTTTCGTCCCGTTTCCGCGTTTGGGAATGATTCTGATGGACGAGGAGCATGAAAGCAGTTATAAAAGCGAGACGATGCCCAAATACCATGCGCGGGAGACGGCGCTGGAACTGGCACGGCTCTCCGACGCGGTGGTTGTAATGGGCTCCGCCACCCCGTCGCTGGAAGCCTACAGCAGGGCGATGCGTAAAGAGTTCGGCCTGTTTACCATGAAAGAACGGCTTGCCGGGGGACGCCTGCCGCAGGTCTACGTGGAGGATTTGCGGCGGGAACTCCGGGAAGGCAACCGGAGTATTTTTTCCAGAAGACTGCAGGAAAAGCTGGGGGAAAGGCTTCTTCGGAAAGAGCAGACGATGCTTTTTTTAAACCGGAGGGGATATGCGGGGTTTGTGTCCTGCAGATCCTGCGGCTATGTGTGCAAATGTCCCCACTGTGAAGTGTCCCTTTCGGAGCACAGAAACGGAAAGCTGGTCTGTCACTATTGCGGATTTGCCCAACCGGCGCTGTCGCGCTGTCCCGAATGCGGTTCCCCCTATATTTCAGGCTTCAAGGCAGGGACGGAAGCGGTGGAGGAACAGCTTTTGAAACGTTACCCGCAGGCAAAGGTGCTGCGGATGGACGCGGATACCACCAAAACCAGGGACAGTTATGAAAGACTGCTTTCCGCGTTTGCCAACCGGGAGGCCGATATTTTGGTGGGGACGCAGATGATTGTCAAAGGGCATGATTTTCCCAATGTGACGTTGGTGGGGGTATTGGCGGCGGATCTTTCCCTGTCCGTTAACGATTACCGGGCCGGGGAGAGAACCTTCCAACTTTTGACGCAGGCGGCGGGGCGGGCAGGACGGGCAGAAAAGCCCGGGGAGGTAGTGATCCAAACCTACCAGCCGGAGCATTACTGTATCCGGTATGCGGCGGCGCAGGACTACGAAGGGTTTTACCGGGAGGAAATCCAGTACAGGACCCTGCTTTCCTATCCGCCTGCGGCCCATATTCTGGCGGTGCAGCTGTTTGCGGCCAGGGAGGAAGAGGCACAGGGGGCGGCGCAGGAAGCGGCGCGTTTGGCACGGTGCGCCTCCAAAAAGGAGGAGGCGGAAAGAGGGGTCTGTAATGTCCGCAGTTTGGCGCCGCAGACCGTCGTCATCGGCCCGGCGCCTGCGCATATCGGAAAAATAAATGACGTTTACCGCTACGGCGTATATATAAAGAGTAAAGATTACCAAAGGCTGGTGGAGATCAAAGACCTGATCGAGCAATACCGGGCAGGACAGGAGCATCCGAAAGGAAACTGTCAGTTTGATTTTGATCCCATGAGCGCGTACTGAGGAAAAAGGAGAGGAGATTTGAAATGGCAATCCGCAACATAAGAGTGATGGGGGATCCCATCCTGTCAAAACAATGTAAAGAGGTCAGGGAAATAACGCCCCGCATCAAAGAACTGGTGCATGACATGCTGGAGACGATGTATGAGGCAAACGGCGTGGGGCTTGCGGCGCCCCAGGTGGGAGTGCTGAAACGAATTGTGGTGATTGATACGACGGGAGAAGATCCGCTGATTTTGATCAATCCCCGCATTTTGGAGAGCAGCGGGGAACAGACCGGAGGGGAGGGATGCCTTTCCGTGCCCGGCAAAACGGGAACCGTGACCCGCCCCAATTATGTGAAGGCGGCAGCTTTTGATTTGCATATGCGGGAATTTGAGGTGGAGGGCACGGAACTTTTGGCCAGGGCCATCTGCCATGAATTGGATCATCTGACAGGGAAACTTTATGTGGAAAAAGTGGAAGGACAGCTGATGGACACGGAGGAATATTATGAACTGTATGGGGAAGAAGAATAAAGAGGGAATGTGCGGGGGATGCGCCTTACGATCCGCCGGGCGGGCCGCGCGGAGAGGGGGCTGCCTATGAAGGTGGCGTATATGGGGACGCCGGATTTTGCGGTAGCGCCCTTACAGGCCTTGCTTGCGGCAGGGCATGAGGTGACGGCTGTGGTTACCCAGCCCGACAAACCAAAAGGAAGGGGCGCGAAGATGGTGATGCCTCCCGTGAAGGTTTGTGCACTGGAACACGGCATACCGGTATTCCAGCCCCAAAAAATCAGGGAGCCTAAGGCAGTGGAAACGGTACGGGGCTTTGCGGCAGATGTTTTTGTGGTAGCGGCGTTCGGCCAGATTTTATCACGCGAGATTTTGGAAATTCCAAAGTACGGCTGTATCAATATCCATGCGTCCCTGCTTCCGGCATACCGCGGGGCGGCCCCAATGCAGTGGGCCATTTTGAACGGGGAAAAGCAAACCGGGGTGACCATCATGCAGATGGATGAGGGAATCGATACGGGCGACATGCTGTTAAAAAGGGCGGTGCCCATAGAGGAGACAGAGACGGACCAGAGCCTGCAGGATAAGCTGGCAAAGGTGGGAAGCAGTCTGATCGTGGAGGCACTCAAAAAGCTGGAAGCAGGGCTTTTGCGTCCGGTCAGGCAGACGGAGGCGGACAGCAGTTATGCATCCAGACTGACCAAGTCCATGGGAGAGCTGGATTGGAATCTGGGTGCGCAGGTTTTGGACCAAAAAGTGCGTGGGTTGTATTCCTGGCCGGGCGCATACACTTATTTTAGGGGGAAGCTGCTCAAAATATGTGAGGCGCATCCTGTCTTAGAGGAAGCGGACGGCCAGGCGGGAACGGTAAGCGCGGTCACGAAAGAGGCGATTATCGTCAATACGGGCAAACAGAAGCTTTCGCTTTTACAGGTGCAGCCGGAGAGCAAAAAGCGGATGGCGGTAAAAGATTTTTTGCTGGGCTATAAAGTCGGAAAGGGGGAAAAGCTGGGATGAGTATTTTGGGATATTACAGGTATTATTATGATGTGACCTATTTGCTGGTAATTATCGGCGCGGTGCTGTCCATGCTCGCCAGCGCCAGGGTCAATACGACCTTCCAGCGTTACAGCCGGATACGCAGCGCTTCGGGCATGACCGGTGCGCAGGCGGCCAGGAAGATTTTGGACCAAAACGGATTGTATCATGTGAAGATCGAGCATATCCGCGGCAATCTGACCGATCACTATGATCCCAGAAGCAAAGTACTGCGTCTGTCCGACGCCACATACGCTGCCTCCAGCGTGGCGGCAGTTGGGGTGGCGGCGCATGAATGCGGACATGCGGTGCAGGATAACGAAGGCTACGAACCGCTGCGGATCCGTTCCGGAATGGCCCCGGCGGCGAATTTCGGTTCCCGGTGGGGGCTGCCTATTTTCATGATGGGGCTGTTGTTCGGTTCCAGCCAGCTTTTGATGCAGATCGGTATTTGGGTGTTTTTGCTGGCGGTTTTGTTTCAGGTAGTCACCCTTCCGGTGGAATTTGACGCCAGCCGCAGGGCGCTTGCCATGCTTTCGGATTACGGCATTTTAAAAGAGCAGGAGAAGGAGGGAAGTTCCAAAGTACTCAAGGCGGCGGCCATGACCTATGTGGCGGCGGCAGCGGCAGCGGTATTGAACCTTCTCCGGCTGATTATGCTGTCCAAAAGAAACGACAGGGACTAAAGAAAAGACCGGGACGGTGCAGGCGGGGGGCTTTTTGCATGAATGTAAGGGAAAACGTGCTGGACGTGCTTTTGGAGACGGAAAAGACAGGGCGCTATGGCGACCGGCTGATACACGGTGTACTGGATAAATACGATTATGAGGACGTGAGGGAAAAGGCTTTTTTCAAACGTCTGGCCGAAGGGGTTTTGGAGCGCCGTATGACGCTGGACTGGATATTGGACTGCTATTCCAAAACACCTGTGGAAAAAATGAAACCCCTGATCCGCAATCTGCTGCGTCTTTCCGCTTATCAGATTGTATATATGGATGCCATACCGGATGCGGCGGCCTGTAACGAGGCGGTGAAGCTGGCAAAAAAGCGGGGCTTTGCCGCGCTTTCCGGGTTTGTAAACGGTGTGCTGCGCAGTCTTTCCAGAAACAAACAGTCTTTGGCTTATCCGGATCCGAAACGGGATCCGATCCGGTATTTAGCGGTGTACCACAGCGTACCGGAGTGGATTGTCCGGCTGTGGATGGAGCAATACGGGCAGGAACAGACCAAACGGCTGCTTGCGGGAGGCGGACAGCGCAGGCCCGTGACGGTTCGGCTCAAAAGTACGATGGGTGAGGCCGAAAAGGAAGCGCTGCTGCGGGCATTTGCGGACCGGGGGGTTTTGGCACGGCCCCATCCGTTGTACAAGGACGCATATGAACTGGAAAACTGTGAGGGCGTAAACGCGCTGCCGGGATTTGCAAAAGGGCTGTTTTATGTGCAGGATGTGAGCAGCATGCTTGCCGTGGAAGCGGCGGGGATTGCTCCCGGTATGCGGGTGCTGGACTTGTGCAGCGCTCCGGGAGGAAAGGCGGTTTTGGCTTATGAAAAGCTGGAACTGCCCGGTACGGCAGACGGGGCAGCCGTGGCTGTTCAGGAAAAAGGCTGTCTTTGGGCAGGCGACATTTCACCGGCAAAAGCTGATAAAATCAGGGAAAACGCGGCCCGGATGGGATGCGGAAGGATGAAAATTTCGGTCTGGGACGCGGGTGTGTACCGGCAGGAACTGGAGGAGTGGGCGGATGTGGTATTGGCGGATGTGCCCTGTTCGGGTTTGGGGGTTCTTGGGCGCAGGAAGGATCTCCGTTACCGCGTGCAGCCCGGGGATTTGCCGAAACTGGTACAGCTGCAGCGGGCCGTTTTGGAAGCTTCCTGGCGGTATGTGAAGCCCGGCGGTATCCTTTTATACTCTACCTGTACGGTGAACCGGCAGGAAAACGAGGATGCAGTGCGGTATCTGACCGATAATTTTCCCTTTGTGACGGAAAGTATGGATGCATATCTGCCCAAAGTATTGCGTAACGACCGGTCAAAAAACGGAATGCTGCAGCTTTTTACAGGGGAATTCGGTACCGACGGTTTTTTTATGGCGCGTCTGCGCCGCAACGGATGAGAGGACTTGTACAGGGAAGGAAAAAGGATGATGGAACAAACCGATATCCGGTCGCTGCCGTTAGCGCAATTGAAAGAAGAGGTTACCGCCATGGGGGAAAAACCGTTCCGGGCCGGTCAGGTTTATGACTGGCTCCATGTGAAACTGGCGGAGAATTATGGGGAGATGACCAATCTTTCGCGGGATTTTCGGGAAAAGATGGCGGACCGGTATCCCCTTATGCCTTTGCGGCTTGTGCGCGAGCAGACCTCCCGTCTTGACGGCACGAAAAAGTTTCTCTTTGCCCTGCCGGATGATTGCCTGGTGGAGAGCGTATGGATGCGCTATAAGCACGGCAATTCGGTCTGTATTTCTTCGCAGGTGGGATGCCGGATGGGATGCGGATTCTGTGCATCCGCACTGGACGGACTGGAACGAAACCTTGCGCCTGCGGAGATGCTGGATCAGGTGTATCGCATACAGCGCCTCACAGGGGAACGGGTGCATAATGTGGTGGTGATGGGCAGCGGGGAGCCTCTGGATAATTATGAAAACCTGCTTGTGTTTTTGCGGATGCTCACCGACGAACACGGCCTGCATATCAGCCAGCGGAACGTTACCGTGTCCACCTGCGGTATTGTGCCCATGATCTATGAACTGGCCAAAGAAAAGCTGCAGATTACGCTGGCGCTTTCTTTACATGCGGCGGATGATGAAAAACGCCGCCGTCTGATGCCCATTGCCAACCGGTATAGCATTGTCCAGTTAACAAAGGCCTGCCGCCATTATTTTGCAGAAACAGGGAGAAGACTGACTTTTGAATACAGTTTGGTAGAGGGTTTTAACGATACGAAACAAGATGCCCAAAAGCTGATTGCCCTTGCGGGGCCGCTTGGCTGTCATGTCAACCTCATTCCTGTCAATCCCGTCCGGGAGCGGAATTTTGTACAGCCAAAGAAAGACGCGGTGGAGGCTTTTAAAAATAAACTTGAAAAGAGTAAAATAAATGTTACAATAAGAAGAGAAATGGGACGGGATATTGACGGGGCCTGCGGGCAGCTTCGGCGCAGGTATCTGGAAACGGCCAGAAAGGGTGAACGCGAAGAATGAAAGCTTATGCGATTACCGATATCGGAAAAAAGAGAGTATTGAATCAGGATTATGCGTATTTGTCGCTGGAAAATGTGGGCAGCCTGCAGAACCTGTTCGTGGTGGCGGACGGTATGGGCGGCCATAAGGGGGGCGGGCACGCTTCCCGCAGGGCGGTGGAGACAATTTTAAAAAGAATCCGGCAGAACCGGGAGGAGAGCATGGAGCAGACGCTCGTGGACGCCATCCGGTATGCCAACCGGTGTATCAAACAGGAAGCCGAACAGGACGAACAACTGGCGGGAATGGGAACCACCGTGGTGGCGGCAACCTTTATGGGGGATATGCTGGAGGTGGCCAACGTGGGGGACAGCCGGTTATATATTGTAGACGACAGTCAGATCAGACAGATCACACAGGATCATTCCCTTGTGGAGGAAATGGTGCGTTTTGGGGGCTTAAGCCGGGAGCAGGCAAGGATGCATCCGGATAAGAACATTATCACCAGGGCCGTGGGCGTGGAGGATGAACTGGAGGTGGATTGTTTTTTGGTGCCTGTAAAAAAAGGCGATAAAGTGCTTTTGTGTTCGGACGGACTTACAAACATGCTTGACGACGGGGAAATACACATCATATTAAACGAAAAAACAGACATCCGGGAACGGGCACTCAAACTTGTGGAGGAAGCGAACAACCATGGGGGCAGGGATAATATTGCGGTGATACTTGTGGAACCGTTTTCAGATGAGGTGGGTAAATGATAAGAATTGGAATGATAATTGGGGATCGTTATGAAATTTTGGAGAGAATCGGAACCGGCGGCATGTCGGATGTATATAAATCGAAGGATCACAAATTAAACCGCCATGTGGCGGTGAAGGTCTTGAAACAGGAGTTCTCGGAAAACACGAACTTTGTATCAAAATTCCGTATGGAAGCGCAGGCGGCGGCGAGCCTGATGCATCCCAATATTGTAAATGTTTATGATGTGGGCGAAGAAAACGGTATTTTTTATATCGTGATGGAATTGGTGGAAGGGATTACCCTGAAAAAATATATCGAAAAAAAGGCGAGACTTTCCTTCAAGGAGGCGGTGAGCATCGCCATTCAGGCGTGCATGGGCATTGAGGCGGCCCATAAAAACCATATTATTCACCGGGATATCAAGCCTCAGAACATTATTATTTCCAAAGACGGGAAGGTGAAAGTAACGGATTTTGGCATTGCCAAAGCCGCCACCAGCAATACCATCACTTCAAACGTGATGGGATCCGTACATTATACGTCCCCGGAACAGGCCAGGGGCGGTTACAGCGATGAAAAGAGCGATATTTATTCCATGGGTGTCACCCTGTTTGAAATGCTGACGGGACGCGTGCCTTTTAACGGGGAGACAACGGTGGCCATTGCCATCAAACATATTCAGGAAGATATGCCTTCCCCCAGGGATTTTGTGCCGGAAATTCCGGTTGGGGTGGAGCAGATTGTCTTAAAATGTACGCAGAAGAGCCCGGACAGACGGTATCTGACCATGGCGTCTTTGATAGAGGATTTGAAGCGGTCCCTGATGTCCCCGGATGAGGATTTTGTACGGATTGGGGAGACGGACGAGGGGATGGCTACCAGAAAGGTTGCCGACCGGGAAATGGAGGAGATCAAAAAGCAGGCCAAAAAGAAAAGCAGCGGTGGCGAAGAAATCCGCTTAAAGAAAAACACTGCCCCCAATACGGCCAAATCCGTCCCCAAAAAGAAAAGGCCGCCCGTTTATCAGGAGGAATTTGAGGAGGACGAGGACGAAGAAGAATATGAGAATGAATCCAGGATGGAAAAAGTTACCACGGTCCTGGCAATCGTCGGCGCAGTCATTATCGGCTGTTTCGTGATCTTTTTGGTGGGGCGCGCGGTGGGGATCTTTGACCTTGCACAGGAATCGGAACAGGTGACTATGATCGGTGTGGAAGGTCTGCCGGAGGCGGATGCGGTCGCCAGGCTGACACAGCTGGGCCTGAAACCGGAGGTGATCTACGACCAAAGCGATTCCGTGGAGAAGGGGCTGGTGATTGCGGCGGATGTCAAGGAAGGCGCGATTGTATCCGGAGGCAGTAAGGTGATTTTGACCGTCAGCGGCGAGCAGGCACAGGAGGATCAGCAATCAATTCCGGTGCCGGAGGTGACGGGATTTTTGGAAGCGGATGCCACTGCGACGTTGAAGAAGAGCGGTTTTGAGGTGGAAAAATCCGAAGGATATTCCGATACGGTGGAAAAGGGAAAAGTGATGTCACAGGATCCGGCGGGCGGGAAGGCGCAGCCCAACTCCAAAGTGGTGATTGTGATCAGCCAGGGGCCGAATACGGACAATAAAGTGGCCATGCCGGATATTTTGGGAATGGCGCCGGAAGATGCCATTGCAATTTTGGTGGAAAACGGGTTGAATCCCGGACAGCAGACGGATATGAATGACGACAACCCGGATTTGATCGGTAAAGTCTGCTATACCAGCCATACGGTGGGCGCACAGGTGGAACCGGGTACCACCATCGATATCGGAATCAGTATCGGACCGAAAGCGGCCACCTATATGTTCCAGGAGCCTATCAGCAGTCCTGCGGATTTGGATCCGGAGTACAAGGACGGAACGGAGTGTACCGTGACCATTACGGGACAGTCGGGAGTGGAGTACAGCAAAACCACGGTTCGCACGTTCCCCATTACCACGATCAATCTGCATGGATTGTCGGATCCGGCAGCCCTGATCACTTATGAATATTATGTGGAAGCGCCTGCGACCAACACCACCAACGAAAACGGGGAGACGGTGACGGTTCCGGGAGCCAAGACCATGAAAACGACACAGAGACAGGTGTTGTTTACACCGGAAGGATGAGCCGATGCGGGGGAAAATCATAAAAGGAGTCGGCGGGCTGTACGAGGTGCATACCCTCCAGGGGGTTTACGCGTGCAGGGCAAAAGGGATTTTTCGGAAAGAGAATCTCAAACCCCTTCCGGGAGATTGGGTGGAAATCGCGGTTTTGGACGAAAAGGAGAAGCAGGGGAACATGGAGGCGATCCTGCCCAGAAAGAACGCGCTTATCCGCCCGGCAGTGGCGAATGTGGATCAGGTATTGGTGGTTTTTGCCCTTGCCGCCCCAAAGCCCAGTTTCCATCTTCTGGACCGGTTTTTGGTCATGATGGAAAAGCAGGGAATTGTTTGTCTGCTTGGGTTTAACAAGTCGGATTTGGCTTGTGCAGATACGGTGGAAACGGTACTTGCCGTCTATCGGGACACCGGCTATCCGGTGCTGCCTTTTTCCGCCAAAACCCGGGAGGGTATCGACGGTGTGTATCGTCTTTTGCAGGGGAAAACCACTGCGGTTGCGGGACCTTCCGGGGTGGGGAAATCTTCTTTGATTAATCTGCTGCAGGGAGAGGTGCATATGGAAACCGGGGAACTGAGCCGCAAGATAGAACGCGGCCGCCATACCACCCGCCATACCCAGCTGCTT
>DERU01000272.1:5799-6941 GCA_002361095.1 Lachnospiraceae bacterium UBA3332 | reverse complement strand
GGCAAAGGGGTTAATATGAAATTATCACTTTCCGGTAATATAAGCAAATTGCGAAAAGAAAACGCCATGACACAGGAACAATTGGCGGAAGCTTTGGGTGTTACATTTGCCGCTGTCTCCAAATGGGAGCGCGGCGTAGCGACTCCGGACTTAAATTTCATTGCAGAAATGGCGGATCTGTTTGGGGTATCGCTTGATGCGCTTGTGGGTTTTGCGGTGCAAAACCAAAGCGCGGTTTCCCTTGCGGAGAGGATTCATGATTTACAACGGGAGAAAAAGTGTGGGGAAGCGATTGGCGAAGTCGAAAAGGCATTGCTCAAGTATCCGAATGACTTCCGTATCGTATACCGTTGTGGCGAAGCATACGAGGTGGCGGGGATGGAACAGAAAAACGAAGTATATACCCGGCGCGGCATTGAACTTTTGGAACGTTCGCTTCTTCTTTTGTCGCAAAATACAGATCCCGGTATAAATGAGTTTACCATACAGAATGATATCGCGCAGGGGTATATTGCAATTGGCCGGTTGGACAAAGGCCTGGAAATATTGAAGAAATATAATGTAAGCGGCGCACATAATTCGTTGATTGCCCTGACCTATACCAACAATGACTGCTTTGATCCCGGTGAAGCCGCGCCGTATCTGATGCGGGCCTTCGGGGATATACTGACTATGACCATCCGCACGATGCTTTCCTATGCCAATTATTATGACAGGATTGGCGACCAAAAAGCAAGCTTGGATGCCGTTTTGTGGCTGATCCATATATTGGAATCCAGCAAAGTCAATGCAAATGCCGTAGCTTTTGTCGATAAGATTCTTGCCCCCTGTTATGCGGAATGCGCCAACCTTTCTTACTGCCTCGGACGGCAAAACGATGTGGAACCGTATCTTCGCCGGGCGTATGCTGCCGCAAAGGCATTTGATCTCGCCCCGAGTTATAAGGTCGAAAATATGAAATTTTGCGTAGGGGATGTGTCTTGTGCGACTGTGTATGATAATCTGGGCGGTTCCGCAATGGCAGCCGTAGAACATCAGATTACGCAGGAAGACCGCAATGAAATGCTGTGCAAAATCTGGAAGCAGATGGCGGAAGAAGATACACAGGGAAGGTTTCAACCGTGAATTTACGCCCGCTAAAG
>DERU01000272.1:0-5467 GCA_002361095.1 Lachnospiraceae bacterium UBA3332 | reverse complement strand
TTACGCCCGCTAAAGCGGGCAGAAAGGTTAAAATGAAAAAGTCAAATGCGGACATTCGTCCCTACACAAAACAGTTTTATAAAGGAAATGGTTTCTGTCTTGCCCTTGCGTTTGTGCAGACTGTTTTGATAACGGCCGGAAATCTGGTTTTATCATGGTTGATTCAACAAATTTTGGATTTGGTCGCAGGGGAAAAGATTGCGTTTACCTTATGGGAACTCACTGTCATAACGATGCTGTGTATAATGGAGATCGTCCTGGCGTTTGGCTGCGCTTATTTTTCCAAACCCGAATTTATAGCCAGGGCTATGGAGCAGTATAAGAATTTTGTGTTCGGGCAGCTGTCCAAAAAGAGTATTTCCGCTTTCTTTGGTGAAAATACAAGTCTGTATATTTCAGCGCTGAGTAACGATGCCGCAATAATAGAGGGCAGCTATTTATCAAATATATTCGGAATCATGGATCAGTCGTTTATGTTTGCAGGCGCGCTTGTTATGATGTTTTGGTATAGTCCGCTGTTAACGCTGGTTTCCGTGGGCCTGTCGCTGCTTCCCATAATCGTATCGCTCCTTGCAGGAAACCGGGTGGCGGCTGCAGAGAAAAAGGTTTCGGATTTGAATGAATCTTATATGTCCACACTCAGGGACAGCCTTGCAGGATTTTCCGTGGTCAAGTCGTTCCGGGCAGAATTGCAGATGTGCAAAATCTATGCGGAAAGTGTGAAGCAGGTGTTTGACGCGAAAGAGAAGCGGAAGAAAATATCCATACTCATTCAGATGTTCTCTGCCATTGCCAGCGCGATTGTACAGCTTGGCGTTTTCCTGGTGGGCGCGTATCTTGCATTGTCCGGCAAGGGTGTAACGGTTGGCACGGTTTTGGTATTTGTGCAGCTGTTAAATTATGTGTTGCATCCGATTGCCGAAATTCCCAATTATCTTGCAGAGCGCAGGGCCGCAAAGGCGCTTATCCAAAAGCTGGCAGATGCCCTGCAGGAAAATACCCGTAAAGAAGGTATCACCGGCAAGTGCTCCCTTGCAAAAAGCATCCGTCTGCAAAACGTATCGTTTGGTTATGAAACGGAAAAGCCTGTCTTGCATGATGTGTGTTTTACGTTCCATTCCGGTAAGAGTTATGCGATTGTGGGTGTGTCGGGCAGTGGCAAAAGCACGCTTTTAAATCTGTTGATGGCATCCCATTTTGGCTATAGCGGTTCCGTGTTTTATGACGATACGGAACTGCGGCAGATTCGCAGCGAATCCCTGTATGAAACGGTATCCGTGGTACAACAGAATGTATTTATTTTCAATGCCTCCATCCGGGATAACATTACCATGTTTTCCGAATTTCCGAAGGAAGAAGTGGACCGTGCCATTACATTGTCCGGGCTTTCCGGTCTGATCGCACAACGCGGGGAAAACTATCTTTGCGGTGAGAACGGCAGCAGCCTGTCCGGCGGCGAGAAACAGCGCATTTCCATCGCGCGGAGCCTTTTGAAAAAATCCAGGGTGCTGCTTGTGGACGAAGCGACCGCCGCGCTGGATACCCGGACTGCGTTCCAGGTATCCAATGCAATCCTGGATTTGAACGGATTGACCCGTATTGTGGTTACCCATGCGTTGGACGGAAATCTTCTGAAGCGGTATGACTGTGTACTGGCGATCCGGAACGGAAGCATTACCGAGTCCGGTACATTCGACGAACTGATGGAAAAGAAAGGATATTTCTATTCGCTCTTTACCGTTTCGCAGTAATCGTCCAAGCCGGCTGTACCGCGTCTGCGCGCTTCCGCAGCCGCCGGTATGCGTAACCTAGGGCTGCCGTCTTCGCCGCTTTCGGGGCTTTTATGGTAACGGAGCAAATTTTAAAATTTTACCAAAGCTGTCTCAAATGACTTAAAACGAAAGACATTCTGCCTTTTTGGGTGTATACTGTTTTTGTCCCGTGCAGGGCTGCTTTGGAAAATTTCATTTATGCCAAAGTTATGGTGTTTATCGGAATGAAGGAGACCTAAACGCAAGCGGGTATAACAGCGCATGCGGAGGAAACCGATTCCTTCCGCATTGCGGCTTTTTAAACCGCAGCCGGAATTTGGGAGGAGAAAAGGACAATGAAGAAAAAAATTTTGCTCTTAACCACCGGGGGAACCATCGCGTCTTTTGACAGCGGAAGCGGGCTTGCGCCGGTGCTGTCGCCGAAAGATTTTTTGCGGTATGTCAAAGAATTTGAGGCGGTGTGCGAACTGACGCCCTATGAGGTGTGCAGCATAGATTCCACCAACATGGAGGCGTCCCATTGGCTGCGTCTGGCGGGGCTGATACGGGAAAATTACGAAAAATACGACGCGTTTTTGATCTGTCATGGAACGGATACGCTGGCGTATACGGCGGCGGCCCTGTCTTACCTGATACAGCATTCGCAAAAACCCATCGTCCTCACCGGCGCGCAAAAGTCCATTCTTTCGGAAATTACGGATGCGCGCAAGAACCTGCATGACAGCATCCGCTGCGTATTGGATGAGAGAAGCCGGGATGTCCGGGTGGTGTTCGACGGGAAAATCATTGCGGGCACACGGGCAAAAAAGACGTCTACGTTCAGTTATGACGCGTTTTCCAGCATCAATTTTCCCATAATCGGAAAAATCCAGGACGATATGGTCGTGTATTATATTGAAGAAGCTGTAAAAAGGGAGCAGGTACGGTTTTATGACCGAATGGACCGCAGTGTTTTTTTGCTGAAACTGACGCCGGGGATGTCGGATAAAATTGTTCCCCTTATTTTGGAGAACTATGACTGTATTCTGATAGAAGGTTTTGGGGTGGGGGGCCTGCCGGACCGGATGGCGGAAGCGTTTCAGAACGCGCTGCAAAATTATGCGCCTTACGAAAAACTGTTGATCATGACGACGCAGGTGACGTATGAGGGCAGTAACATGGATACCTATGTGGTAGGGCGCGCGGCGAAGGACAACCTTCCTTTCCTGGAAACCTTTGATATGACGCTGGAGGCGGCTTATGCAAAAATTATGTGGATTCTGGGCCTTCACAGTAAGGATCGGAATGAAATTGAGCGATTGTTCTATAAAAAAATCAATTATGACCATATCGGATGAACCCGGAGGCGGAGGATGGGAAGAAAAATGTCAAAAATCTGTTATGTGCTTGCAATTTTATGTGTGGTTTATTGCGCCGGGGTGGTGCTTACCAAAGCGGCCGGAACAAAATTTTTCCTGATATGGCTGTTTGGCGCGGCTATACTTGCCGGTATCGGATACGGACTGGGACACGGCCTTTTTATGCGGCTGCCTTTTTGGGTGCGGGCGGCAGCGGCCGTAGTTTTAGCCGCAGGAGCGGTTTGGTTTTGTTTTGTGGAGGGATTGATTTTAAGCGGGTTTGGAAGGGAGGCAAAGGCGGGTATCCCTTATATTATCGTACTGGGCGCACAGATCAAGGAGAACGGCCCAAGCGTGGCCCTGGCCAGAAGGCTGGACTGTGCTTATGCGTATCTGGTAAAAAATCCGGATACAGTGTGCGTCGTCTCCGGCGGACAGGGGAGCAACGAGCCGGTCAGCGAGGCGGAGGGCATGCGAAAGTATTTGGAGGAAAAGGGAATTGCAAAAGAACGGATTGTGCTGGAGGACGCGTCCCGGGATACACAGCAGAACCTTTCCTTTTCCAGAAAGCTGATTCCCGAAGGGGTGACAAGGGTAGGCATTGTCACCAGCAATTTTCATGTTTACCGCAGTGTGCGGCTGGCCAAAAAGCAGGGATTTTCGGATGCGGAGGGGCTTGCGGCCACATCCGGTCTGTATTTTCTTCCCAATAACATGCTGCGGGAGTTTTTCGGCGTTATGAAAGACTGGGTTTTCGGAAACATGGAACTTTTTGGATAAGAAATCCCGTTTTTGGGAAACCTTTTGGGCGGGTGGCGCGTCTTAAGATACAGAGACCTGTTTGGAAAGGAGAAAACGGCGATGGGAAACAAGAAAGCGGCAGTGGTTTTGGGGGCAGTTTTGCTGGCAGTGCAGTCAGCCGGACTTTGCGGCTGCGCAAATGTACCGGTAGAGACGCAGACCGGGAGTCAGGCTTATTTTTGGACGGAAACGGCCGAGGAAGACGGAAGAAAAGGAGCAGAAGCGGATATGCGGGATACGGTTAAAGAACCGGACGGCGTCGGCGGACAGGAGCCGGAAACAGGGCGGCAGCCCGACGGTGCAGGCACAGACCGGCTGGCCGGACAGGAAACGGAACCGTATGAGGATGGCGCCAACGGGTTTGCGCTGCGGTTTACCGGGCAAATGCTGGCGCAGGCGCAGGAGGGGGAAAACCTGATTCTGTCGCCCTATTCCGTCTGGCTGCCCCTTGCCGCGCTGACGCAGGGAACCACAGAGGCGCAAAGGGAGCCTTTGCTGGCGGCGCTTGGAGTGTACGGCATGGATTTGGAGACGCTCCATAAAAAAGCAGGGGATGCGGTTTTTGCGCTGACAAAGAAAGAACAGGCGGAGTGGGCGGCGGAAAACGGACAGGATTTTCAAAGCCCCTTGCGGATCGCCAATGCCATGTTTGTGGGAAAGGGGGAACAGGTCAGGCCGGATTTTGCGGATATCTTTGCGGAAACTTATCAGGGAAAACTGTTTACGGTGGATTTTTTGGATCCTTTAGCGGTTTCTGAGGTAAACGACTGGGCAAAGGAGCAGACGGAAGGAAAAATTACAAAGCTTGTGGACGCCTTTTCCCCGGATACCGTGGCGGCCATCGCCAACGCGGTTTATTTTTCCGACGGCTGGGTAAAGGAATTTCCCAGGGAGAACACGCATCCGGACGTATTTTACGGGGCGGACGGGCAAAAGGAGGTTCCTTTCATGCAGAACCGGTGCACAGGAATGCCTTACTATGAGGACAGTACAATGCAGGCGGCATCCCTGAACACGGCGGGCGGCGGACGCCTCATCCTTCTCCTGCCCAAAGAGGGTAAACAGGCAGAGCAGCTTCTTGCGGACATGGATACCGAAGCTTTTGCAAAAATAGCGGATGCGCAGGAACGCACCGTGCAGCTGTCTTTGCCTCCGTTTCGCATAGAGAGCGGTACGTTTTCCGTCAAAGAGGCGCTGGAATGTATGGGCATTCCGCTTATGGATCAGGAAAATCCCTGCCTGACAGGGGTATTGGAAGGGGAAGCGCTGGCAGTATCGGAGGCGGTGCAAAAAGCGTTGATTGAGGTGGATGAGAAAGGGATGACGGCTGCAGCTGCGACCGCGGTTATGATGGAGAGGTGCAGTCTGATAGAAGAGCAGGAGCCGGTGGAGATGAAATGCGACAGGCCGTTTTCTTTTCTGGTGACTGCCTATGACGGCGGGGGGCAGCAAATCCTGTTTGCGGGTGTGGTAAACACGGTCGGGTAAATAAAAAAAATATTTGCGGCCGAACGCGTGAGAATCTTTTGCCGTGAAACATAGCGGGACATTGCCAAA
>DERU01000110.1 GCA_002361095.1 Lachnospiraceae bacterium UBA3332 | reverse complement strand
TGTTCAGCAGACACTAATTATAACGCTTTTTTTCCCCAACATCCATCCGGAATTGTTTTCCTTTTCAAAGAAAAATTTTACTTCCCGGAAAATTGTTCTTTGAAAATAAGTCATTTTTTAAAAGGCGGCGAAATCCCGAAGGTTTCTGCCGCCTCCTTTTTCTTAGTCTATTTTTCCATAAAACCGTTCGCATCCGTCTGCGGACTGTCCCAGGCCGGTTCGGTTTCCACTGCACCGTGCTCCATCAAAAATTGTTTCCATATGCCATAGTACTTCGCTTTCAAATGTACCTGGTCGTTGCTGAAGCCTTCCGACAGATTTCCGTTTTCATCACAAAGCTGCCCGTTTACATCCAGAAAAAAAATCGTCTTGTCATCGGCCAGCGCAGCGATTTTTTCGTTCCTTTCCTCTATTCCGGCATTGTTAAAAACGGGATCCGACGCATTCTTCTGCGCCCCCACATGCATGATGGCCTGCACAAAAATCACTGCGTCCGGCTGCAGGCGCCGTATCTCCCAAACCGCTTTTTGGTATTCCCCAAAAAAGGTGTCCGCCGTACCGGTTCCCATCTCGTTGATCCCGATCATCAGGTAAATTTTTTGAAACGAGTGCGCCGTGAGTGCCTCCCTGAGGGTAATGTTGCGCCCTCCTTCTTTGATAAACGCCTTTTCCTTTTTAAAAAGATCATACACCGTCAGGGATGTCTTGCAATAAAAAGTCACATTCTCCCCGAAACCGCCGTACTCATACAATCCCTGGGTGCGGGAATCCCCGATAAACAACGCATCATCGAAATAGGACTCCTCTACCGGCCCCAGTGCCAAAACGGTCTGCGCTTCCCCAGTGGACTGCGCAGGATTGCCGTCTGCCTCCTGTCCCGCATGCGTCAGGGGCAGGTCTGCGCCTTCAGGCGCGCGGGACGGTACATCCCCTTCTTCCTCTCCTCCCAAAGCCGTCTGCGCTTCGGTTTCCCCCGACGTTTCCTGCTGCGTTTGCGCGTCATGCAGATTCTCCTGCGCGCTTTGTCCTGCCGCGCCTTTTGTCCCCTGCCCCGCCTGCGTAGCCTCCCCGAAAGCAAGCGCCTCCTGCGCTATGTCTGTCCACGGATAAATCCCCTCCCGGACCCCCCAGAAAAAAGCGCCCAGCACCGGGGTCATTACCGTTTTCCTCTCATACTCCCTGTACACACCGTTGCGGTTCGTCCAACTGACCGCCGTTACCATAAGCCCGCCGGCCAGTATCAGGGCAAGCAGCGGGCACTTATTCCAAAAACCCATGAAAAACCTCACAATCTCTCAGAAATTCGCATACATGAAAGGATTTCCCTGCATATTTGCGATTCTGTAAACCGCAAACCAAAAAAGCATCGCCAAAACGATTACCACGACCACATTTTTTTTGTGCCGTTCATACCACTTCCACACCGCCGGAACGCAAAAGAATACGCCCGCCGCCAGCGTAGGGGCAAATACCGCTAATTCTTTGCCGAAATCTTTGGCATTCACCGCAACCCCGCTTCCAAAAAAGGAGAAAAGCCTTGCAAAATAAACTCCGATATCCCCAAAGGAAGGAATGGCAAAAATCATCCAGGTGAAAGGAATGACCAAAAGCACATACAGGTGTGAGAGAAACGCATGCCGTTTCAAAAATTTTGCCAAACCCTGTTTTTCCGCGATCAGCAGGACGGCAAGCGCAAACCCCCAAACTACGAAATTCAGGCTCCCCCCATGCCAGAAACCGGTCAGTCCCCACACGGCCAAAATATTCCGCAACGTCTTTGCCGTTCCCTCCCGGCTGCCCCCCAAAGGAATATATACATAATCCCGGAACCAGCTTCCCAACGTCATATGCCACTTCCTGTAAAACTCGCCCACACAGCGGGACGCATAGGGCTGGTCAAAGTTTTGGATCACGGGAAACCCCATCATTTCCCCAATTCCCACCGCAATCAGGGAATATCCGGCAAAATCAAAATACAGCTGCAGCGAATAGCCGAACATACCCAGCCATGCAAGCGGCGTGGAAATACTTTCAAACCCAATGGTGCAAATATCGTTCCACAAAATACCCAGCCGGTCCGCCAGCAAAACTTTTGCGGCAAGACCGAGCACCACCTTCTTAAGCCCTTCCTCTGCGGCCTCCCACGTGATCCTGCCGTATTTGATTCCTTTTTGCGCATCGCGGTAACGCATGATCGGCCCTGAAACAATCTGGGTAAAATTACACAGATATGCGCCAAACTGCACAAAAGAAGGCTCCACATCCACTTCCAGGCGGTACACGTCAATCAGATAGGACAGACTTTTAAAAATGTAAAAACTCAGACCCACCGGCAGCAAAAATCCGCTGTCCAACGCGTTGGAAATTTTAAAATACCCAAGCAAAAGAACATTGCAGGAAACCGAAACTGCCAGCCAAAGCTTCCTCTTTTTTATTTCCGTCCCGCTCTGGGAAACCGAATGCTTTTCCATACTTTTGCCGAACAGATAGTTCACTACCGTCATTCCCAAAAGCAGCGACACATATTTCGGTTCCCCCATGCCATATAAAAGCAGGCTTCCCCCAAACAGCACCGCCCCCCTGAACCGCCGGGGTGTCAGGGCATAAACAGCCAAAAAAACTGGCAGATATCGGAACAAAAATTCCAGGCTGCCAAATACCAACGTGTTCAAACCTGTAAAATTTACCGTTCCGATTCCTGCCATTTTCTCATTCCGTCCCTTAACCTTTTGCCTTTGGCCCTGCAAACTCCAAAAACAAAAGTTCATCCTCACTTTACAAGAGCATATGTCTGTCTTGCAATTGCCAGTTCCTCATTGGTCGGAATCACAAAAACTTTTGTACGGGATTCAGGTGTTGTGATGACAATCTCCTCACCGCGCTTATGGTTTGCCTCCTCGTCCAGCGTAATACCCAGATAACCCAGATATGTATTACAAATCTTGTCGCGCATGAACGCGCTGTTCTCCCCAACCCCGGCAGTGAAGCAGATCGCATCCACTCCGTTCATGGCGGCCACATACGCGCCGATATATTTTGCCGTGCGCAGCGCAAACACTCCCAAGGCTCTCGCCCCTTCCGCCAAACCGCTTTCCAAATCGCGGAAATCGGAGGAAAACCCGCCGGAAACGCCCAGCACACCGGATTCCTTATTCAAAATGTTTATGATTTCGCCGATAGACTTTCCTTCCTTATTGGCGATAAACTCCAGGATGGAAGGATCCAAGTCACCGCTCCGGGTGCCCATGGCCAGCCCCTCCAAAGGTGTCATCCCCATGGAAGTGTCCACACATTTACCGTATTTCACGGCCGATACGGATGCACCGTTTCCCAAATGGCAAACGATGATTTTCAGGGTATCATATGGTTTGCCCAGAAGCTGCGCCGCCCTGTGCGATACATAGTCATGGCTCGTTCCGTGAAAACCATATTTCCTGATTTTATATTGCTCATAATAGCGGTAAGGAATCGCGTACAGATACGCCTCTTCGGGAAGCGTCTGGTGAAACGCCGTATCAAACACCGCTACCATGGGCACGCCGGGCAGCAGCGCTTCGCACGCCTCCACCCCGATTAAATTCGCCGGATTATGAAGAGGCGCCAGATCGCTGCATGCCGCAATCGCTTCCTTGACCTCCTTTGTAATCAGACAGGCTTTGGAAAACGCTTCCCCTCCATGCACAATCCTGTGTCCCACTGCCCCGATCATGGAAAGATCCCTGACCACGCCGGTCCCGCGGTCGGTCAGGGCATCCAATACCAGCCGGACCGCCTCCCGGTGATTGTCCATGGGAACCTGTCTGCTCCATTTTTTGTGACCCGCTGCCGAAAACGTGATCCGGCTGCCGTCGATACCAATTCTCTCACATAATCCCTTCGCTGTCAATTCCTCAGTTTGCGCATCTATAAGTTGGAATTTCAGGGAGGAACTTCCACAGTTCATTACCAGTATATTCATGCATATCCTCCGCCTTACGTCTTGTCCCACAAGTCAAATGCCTACATCAGCTGCGCCTGTACGGCGGTCAGGGCTACCACACCCACAATATCCTCCCAGGAACATCCCCGTGAAAGATCGTTGACCGGCTTGGCAATCCCCTGCAGCATCGGGCCGTATGCCTCTGCCTTGGCCAGCCGCTGTACCAGCTTATAACCGATGTTGCCGCAGTCCAGATTCGGGAAAATCAGGACATTGGCTTTACCGCCCACTTCACTGCCGGGCGCCTTGGACTTCGCCACGCTGGGCACAATCGCTGCATCGGTCTGCAGTTCCCCGTCCAGCGTCAGGGACGGATATTGTTCATGCGCAATCCGCACGGCTTCCGCCACCTTATCGACCAAAGGATGCTTGGCGCTGCCCTTGGTCGAATGGGAAAGCATGGCGATGATCGGCTTTGCGCCCACCAATGTCTTAAAACTCTTGGCGCTGGTGTCCGCAATCGCCGCCAGTTCTTCCGCCGTGGGATCCTGGTTCAAACCGCAGTCCGCAAACAAAAACGTACCGTTCTCCCCAAACTCGCAGTTTGGCACATCCATGATGAAGAAGCCGGACACCAGCTTCACACCCGGGGCCGTCTTTAAAATCTGCAGGGCAGGCCGCAGGGTATCCGCCGTCGCATGACAGGCGCCCGCTACCATACCGTCCGCGTCATTGGCCTTGACCATCACTACGCCAAAGGTCAGGCTGTCGTTCAAAAGGATCTCCCGCGCCTTCTCCGGCGTCATCCCCTTATTTTTCCTCGTCTCATAGAGAAGTTCCACATATTCGTCCAGCTTTTCATAGTGGTTGGGCTCCACCACGGTAACCCCTTCCAGATCCAATTCCAGCCAGCCGGCGCCGTCCATGATCTTCTCCTCATTGCCGATCATGACGATATCCGCAATCTTCTCCTCCAAAATATGCGCCGCCGCAATCAGCGTCCTCCTGTCGTTGGTCTCCGGCAGCACGATGGTCTTTTTGTCAATCCTCGCCTTTTCCTTGATAATGTCAATATAAGACATACCCCTTACTCCTTTCCGAATATCTTCTCTTTTGACCCGCACGCCCCAACCCCCGCAGCGCACAAGCCGCGTCTATATAAATTATAGCATTTTCTCACCGATAGACAAGGGATTTTTTTAATTCCTCACGGAAATCCGTAACAGTTCAGTCCCATGGCAGCAGCTTAAGGCGGG
>DERU01000087.1:7939-8079 GCA_002361095.1 Lachnospiraceae bacterium UBA3332 | reverse complement strand
TTTAGCGGGCGTAAATTCACGGTTAAAAACTCCCGCATTAATATTTTTATAAAAACGGCTTGAAATCCCCTACCGCCTCGGATACGAGACTGCGGAATTTGGGGGCGGCCGCGTTCGCCGCTTCCTGCACCTCCTCGTGG
>DERU01000087.1:4309-7647 GCA_002361095.1 Lachnospiraceae bacterium UBA3332 | reverse complement strand
GCCGCTTCCTGCACCTCCTCGTGGGTGAGCGGATTATCCGTCATTCCTGCGGCAAGATTGCAGACACAGGAAATGCAGCAGATTTTCATGCCCATGTGATTGGCCGCAATGGCTTCCACTACCGTGGACATGCCGACCGCGCTCACGCCAAGCTTGTGAAGAAGCTGTATTTCCGCAGGGGATTCAAAAGAAGGGCCTGTCAGCTGTGCATAAACGCCTTCCTTTAAAGAAACACCGCACTTCTTTGCCGCATTGCGCAAAACCTCCTGCAAATCCTCGTCATAGACATGGGTCATATCGGGAAAACGCACGCCCAGTTCGTCTATGTTGGCGCCGATAAGCGGATTGGGGGCCCACATGGAAATATGGTCTGTGAGCATCATGAAATCTCCTGCCGTAAAGGAAGGGTTGATGCCGCCGGAGGCGTTGGTCAAAAAGAGGATTTTTGCCCCCATCAGCTTCATCAGACGCACAGGCAGTACCACGTCCGAGATCGGATATCCCTCATAGTAATGCACCCTTCCCTTCATGCAGACCACAGGCACATCCTTGACGTAACCGAAGATAAATTTTCCGGCATGTCCGGGCACAGTGGAAACCGGAAACCCTTCGATCTGGTGATAGTCCAATTCGGCTTCCACACGGATGTCATCCGCATAGTCCCCAAGCCCGGAACCCAAAACAATCGCAACCTGCGGCGTAAAATGAATCTTTTTTTGAAAACTTGCATAGCATTGCATCAATTTCTCGTATACGGCATTCATATACCTTACCTCCCTGTCCATAACTCGTTACCGGCCTGCGGACGCAGGCAAATAACGGCCTCCTGTTATACATACTATAAACGAAAAAGCACTTTTATTCAAGGGGAACCTGTAACGGCGCGCCTAACCCGGTTACTTTTTGGAGTTCGGAAAGGCTTGGGCCAAACCGGAAGACAGACGGCAGCGGAGGGCGGGGGAGGCGGCGGAGAATTTCCCGTTTCGGATATTGCCGCGGGAAATCCCTATGCGTCCGCCGCTGCTTCCGCCCGGTCCGCATGCCTGCCTCCCGCCTTAAACTGCCGCCATGGGGGCTGAACTGTGACAGCCGATTTTTCTTTGCTTGCGGCAGATTTGCCGATATGCTATAATCAGCGGAGAACAGCAGTTTTTCAACCGTGAATTTACGCCCGCTACAGCGGGCAGGAAGGTTAAAATGACGATTCCAAAACTTATTACAACGCAGCATACGCCGGGACAATGGGAAAGCAGGCGAAGCGAATTGCTTGCCCTTCTGGGAACCTATGAATACGGCGTTACACCCGAAATTAAACCGGATAAAATCACTTATACAGACGGACTGGATCTTGCGCTGGAGGACGGTATCCGCTTTGAAAGCCACCGCATCTTTTTCAAAAAAGGGGACTGGTTTTGCAGCATGCGATTTGAGATTTTTTCCCCGAAAGCGGTATGCCCCCTGCCTTCGGTTTTGCTGATTGACATGTTCGACAGTTCCCCCGACAATATTGCGTATCCGGAACTTTCTTCCTATACACAGGAACGGCTTCCCTATTCCTTTCTGGCAAACCGGGGGTATGCAACCGTATTGATTCATGTGAACGATATCTGTAACGATTCGGCATCCGCTTACCAAAACGGCATCATGGAAATCGCGCCCAAAACCGGGGCGTCCGGCTGGGGGGCCATCGGCGCATGGGCATGGGGCGCAAGCCGGGTCGTGGATTACCTCATACAGGATGCGCGGTTTGACAGCCAAAAAATCACCGTATCCGGCGTTTCCAGGGGCGGCAAAACCTCCCTGTGGTGCGCCGCACAGGATACGAGAATCGGCGCGGTGATCGCCACGGTCAGCGGCTGCGGCGGGGCCTCCCTTTTACGGGAAAAAACAGGCGAACATATCCGCGATATGACCGCCAATTTCCCCTATTGGACTTGTGAAAACTATGCAAAATATGCGGAATCCGAAGAAGAACTCCCCATTGACCAGCATATGCTGCTGGCCCTGTGCGCGCCAAGACCGCTCTATCTTTCCGACGCCATAGAAGACGAATGGGCCGACCCACGTAAAGCCTTCGAGGCCGCCCTCCTTGCGGGACAGGCTTACCGGCTGCTGGGAAAAAACGGTTTGTGCAGCGAAGTTTTTCCGGACGTATGCCAACCGCTTTTGGACGGGGATATTGCCTATCATGTGAGAACCGGCGGACACGGCATTTTGCACTATGATTGGGAACAGTATCTGCGGTTTCTGGACCGCTATTTTCAAAACTGACAGTCCTTTCCACTGCAGATGCCAGCTTTTTTCTATTTCCTCATTTGTCTGCAAAAGAGCAGGACTGCCGCTATGCATGCGATCGCCGCATAGCCAAGTACCCAGTAAAGATGCGGAAAGATATCCGCATAATTTCCATTCAGGACAGCCCTTTCCAATTCCACCGCATGTACAAAAGGAAGGGCATAGGCCGCCTTTCGGAACGTACCGCCTACCAGGCTAAGGTCAAACCACGTACCGGAAAGCCATGCGGCCAAATTTGTGAAAAGGGCGCCGCAAATTCCGCCCACCTGTTTTACATTCCATATACTGCCGCATAGCAGCCCCACGGAAACAAAAAGCAAAGCAATGGGCATGACAAAAAGCAGCACCCCGCAAATTGCGGCCGTGGCGGGAAGTCCCAACAGTACGGAAACCAAGCAGCAAAGCAGGCTCTGTGCCGCCGCTATGGGTAATACCGGCAGAATGTATCCCAGGATAAAATCCCCCGCCGAAAGCGGCGTTGCATAAAGCCTTTGCAGCAGGGCACTTTCCCGGTCTTTGGCAAGCAGGGTGGCGGAAAACAGCGTCATAAAGGAAAGCCCAAACACCACGATGCCCGGAGCAAGGCTTTTTATTTCAAATAAAGGAACCGGGACGCTTGCCTGGATCGCGCTCATCAGAAAAAGGAGGATGAGCGGAAAGCCAAGGCCGAAGGCCACATTCAAAGGGTCCCGCAAAATTTCTTTTGCTGTTCTTACCGAAAAAGTCCATATCTTCATCTATTTTGCCCCCTCACGATTGCTACAAAGGTATCCTCAAAATTTTTGGTGTTTGTCTTTTCCTTCAGTTCGTCAGCCGTCCCCAGCGCAAGAAGCCGTCCGTCTTTCATAATGCCGATACGGTCCGAAAGCGCTTCTGCCTCCTCCATATAATGAGTGGTCAATACAATGGTAACCTTTTGCTTCAGGGCGCGGATCACATCCCACAGATCGGCCCTGGCCAGCACATCCAGTCCTAAGGTGGGTTCATCCAAAAACAAAATACCGGGTTCCCCGATCAGTGCCATGGCGATGCTCAGCCTGCGC
>DERU01000087.1:3807-4005 GCA_002361095.1 Lachnospiraceae bacterium UBA3332 | reverse complement strand
GGCGATGCTCAGCCTGCGCTGCCACCCTCCCGACAGCTTTCCCGCCCTTTTTTTCAAAACACTGCCAAGATCAAACTGTTCCGAAATTTCTTCGGTTTTTCCATGCCGCTTTTCTCTGGAAAAACCATGCGCCCCACACATCAATTCCAAATTTTCCTTCACGGTCAGGTTGGACGCGACCGCCGTTTCCTGCGGCGA
>DERU01000087.1:2899-3493 GCA_002361095.1 Lachnospiraceae bacterium UBA3332 | reverse complement strand
CGCGACCGCCGTTTCCTGCGGCGATATGCCAATCCGTCTTTTTGCCCCGGCCGGATCCTTTACAACGCTGATCCCATCCAGAAAAGCGTCCCCGCCGGTAGGTTTTGCCAGGCAGGAAAGCATCTTGATGGTGGTTGTCTTTCCTGCGCCGTTGACCCCAAGCAGGGAAAACAGTTCCCCCCGCCCAACGGTAAGGTTCAGGCCGTTTACGGCTGTCAGGTCTTTGTATCTTTTCGTAAGACCGACTGTTTGAATCGCTTCCATCTTATCCATCCTCCCTGCTGAAATGCCAATTAAGACCGGTATAAGCATCCGTCAATACGCTGCTGATAAAATCCATCCCCCAGTCCAGATAGGACGTCGCAATCATTGTCGCAATCCCATGGACATATAGCCACATTTCCAAATGAAACCTGTAAGCCGCCTCCCTGTCAAGCCCCATATTTTTCTCGATCATCGCAAGCAGTGGCTCTATCTCTTCCATACCATCCCCGATCTGTTCCCTGGATCGGTCACGCATAAACAAAAGCTTGAAAAGTTCCCTCTCCTCCTTTGCAAAGCGGATATATCCCATTCCGCTTGCCTTATAAGGCG
>DERU01000087.1:862-2648 GCA_002361095.1 Lachnospiraceae bacterium UBA3332 | reverse complement strand
TCACGCATAAAGAGCAGCTTAAAAAGCTGCTTTTCTTCCCTGGCAAAACGGATATAAGCCATTCCGCTTGCCTTATAAGGCGGATACTGTCCTTTTGCCATTTCCCTGCGCAGATACTCCTGGTATATTCTGTCAGCTGCGGCCAACACCTCATGCTGTACTTCCTCCATATTCTGAAACAATCCAAATATGGGTTTGACAGAACACCCCAGCTTAGCCGCAAGCGCCCTTGCCGTTAATCCGGCCATACCGCCCTGCCTTGTGACATCCAAAGCGGCCGTAACGATTTCTTCCCTTGAAAACTTAAATTTTGGCGGTATTTTGCTCACCTCCTTATAGGAAACGTAAGTTGCGTAACTTATGTTTCCTATTGTACATGAAATGTAAGTATCCGTCAAGCTATTTGCGGGAAAAGATTGAAAATTGAAATTTTCAATTGCGGGGTTTGTGCCTGCGCGCTGCTTGCCGCAAACTCGTTGTGCGCAGAAAGCAGCGCGGAAATGAGGAAAAATATGAAAATAAAATAACAGTCCAGACAGGTCTGCGCATCTACTGAGCAGACCGTAAGAAAACGTAGTGGCAGCAAGCATCCGCTCCATTGCGCAGCAATTTTAATGAGCGATGCTGTAACAGTCCGGATTTGTTGTTGCGATTCGTGGGGCGGGGAAGGGCTGGGCCTCCCGCGTCCTCCGGTTTGGCCCAGCCCTTCCCCGCCCCATGAATAGAAACGATTTATCCGGACTGTTATTTCCTGTCTTCCCTTTTTTCTTTCCCTTAAAGATTGCGGGAAGCATTCGGGTTTCTGCTGCTCTTTTCCCATAGCTGATCGGCAACGGGTTTCCACTCCTGCGCATAGCGGTCACATTTTGCACAGAGGTGGTCTGCGCTTTCGGGGGACTGCAGGTCGGTGGAATGCGCTCCTGTACAGGCCACCATCTCCCGGAGTATTTCCGGGTTTTCCAGCATCGGGCAGGGCTGCATCATGTTTTCGTTAAACGGCTGTCTGTCGTGGTAAGCCATCATCATGGGAGAACGCAGGGCCTCCAAAAGGGATTTTTGCCTTATATTGGAATCGGAATAGTGGATAAACACGCAGGGATCAATATCTCCGTTGGCGTTGATGTGCAGATACCTGCGGCCTCCCGCAATGCATCCGCCCACATATTCGGCGTCATTTTGGAAATCCATGGCAAACAGGGGTTTTTGCGCACGGTAGCGACGGATCCTTTCGTAAGTCCCCCTGCGCTGGTCGGACGTGGGCATCAGCTGCACGGCCGCGTCATTTCCCACCGGCATATAATGGAAATACCAGACAAAATACGCTCCCATTTGAATCAGCCGGTCAAAATATTCTTCAGATGTAATCGACTCGTAATTTGCACTGGTATAACAGGAGGAAATGCCATAGATCAGCTTTTTGTTCCGCAGAAGTTCCATGGCCCGCAAAACCTTTTGGTAAACGCCGTCCCCACGCCTTCCGTCCGTCGCCTCCTCAAAGCCCTCCAGTGAAATGGCGGGAACAAAATTACCGACCCGGAGCATTTCATCCGCAAAGCTTTCATCAATCAGCGTCGCATTGGTAAAGCAGAGGAACACGCAATCCGAGTGCTTCTCACACAACCGGATCAGGTCTTTTTTGCGTACCAACGGCTCGCCGCCGGTATATATGTAAAAATACACGCCAAGTTCTTTTCCCTGGCATATGATATCATCAATCTCTTCATAGGAAAGATTCAGTTTATTTCCGTATTCCGCTGCCCAACAGCCGGTACAGTGGAGGTTGCAG
>DERU01000087.1:0-563 GCA_002361095.1 Lachnospiraceae bacterium UBA3332 | reverse complement strand
GGTACAGTGGAGGTTGCAGGCAGACGTGGGATCCAGCAGAATCGCCCATGGGATGTTGCAGTTATATTCTTTACGCATTTTTTCTTCCTTCGGCCACCCGATCAGACCGGCATTGATGAAAAAATTGACGGCCAAGGTTTTTGTGACATTCGGGTCAACATCCGTAAAAAGCCGTCGTACATAAGGATAATAGGGATGCTGCGGGTTTGTGATAATTTCCCGGATCGTCTTTCTCTGGGAGGCAAAGCCGCCGTCCGCAAATTTGTCGGCCCAATCCATGATCTTTAGCATATTTTTTTCCGGATCTTTGTAAATATAGCGGAATGCCTGTTCCAAACCGAATTTTTTAAGCGTTGTCGTTGCGTTCATGTTTTTGTCTCCTTTTCTGTTTTTTTGACCGCCTTGTGTTTTTGTTTCATGCTGTTACTTTACACCTGATTTTACATGCTTCAAATAGACAAATAACACGCAAATACCCAAAAAACAGACAAAGGAACGGATTTTGCCTGTTTTTTGGACAGATCGGTTTGAATGTCTATGGAAAGGCAAAAAAACCGGGAACC
>DERU01000117.1 GCA_002361095.1 Lachnospiraceae bacterium UBA3332 | reverse complement strand
TCCCGTTTCGGATATTGCCGCAGGAAATCCCTGTGCGTCCGCGTGCCTGCCTCCCGCCTTAAGCTGCTGCCATTGGGGGCTGAACTGTTACGGTGTAACGTTGAAATTGACGAAAAAGACTTGCGGAATGTGCAAAAGTTTAGTAGAATATGAACATGGGGAAATTGGGACGGATTTTGATAATGGAAAAAATCTCTGACAGAATACCCAGAATTTACTGAATGCGGAGGAATGAACATGAACATTTACACAACTGACAAGATCCGTAACGTGGTTCTGTTGGGCCATGGCGGTTCCGGAAAGACCAGTCTGGCAGAGGCTATGGCGTATCTGTCCGGTATCACATCCCGAATGGGGAAGGTGGTTGACGGCAATACGATAAGCGATTTTGGAAAAGAGGAGCAAAAGAGGCAGATTTCCATCAGCACTTCCGTCATCCCCATCGAGTGGAACGGCGTGAAAGTGAATATTTTAGATACGCCCGGTTATTTTGATTTTGTCGGTGAAGTGGAAGAAGCGGTGAGCGTAGCGGGAGCGGCGATCATTGTGATCAACGGGAAGTCCGGCATAGAGGTAGGAACGGAGAAAGCCTGGGAACTGTGTGAGAAATATCACATTCCCCGTTTTATTTACGTGACGAATATGGACATTGATAATGTTTCCTACAGACAGATCGTGGAGGATCTCAGGGAGAGATACGGCAAGAAGATCGCGCCCTTTAACCTTCCCATCCGCGAGAATGAACAGTTTGTAGGGTATGTCAACGTCGTGTCCGAGACCGGAAACCGCTGGCAGGGTAAGGAAGTGGTTCCCTGTGAGATTCCCGAGTATAATAAACCCAATCTGGAGATTTTCCGCGAGACTTTGATGGAAGCGGTGGCAGAGACCAGCGAAGAATTTATGGAACGCTATTTTGGCGGGGAGAATTTCTCGGAGGCGGAAATCCGTGCCGCCCTTAGAACCAATGTTATTGACGGCACCATCGTTCCGGTTTCCATGGGTTCCAATGTACTTTGCCAGGGCGTTTATACGCTGTTGGATGATATTGTAAAGTACATCCCCAGCCCGGAGGACCGGGAATGCGCGGGTATCAATACCAAAACCAATGAGATTTACCATGCCGATTATGATTTTTCCAAGGCAAAAACCGCATATGTATATAAGACCATGGTGGATCCCTTTATCGGCAAATATTCCCTGATTAAAGTTTGTTCCGGTGTGCTCAAGACGGATGATGTCCTTTATAATAAAGAGAGGGATACGGAGGGCAAGATTGGGAAACTCTATGTGATGCAGGGAAATAAGCCGCAGGAAGTGAGCGAATTGCATGCAGGCGATCTGGGCGCATTGGCGAAACTGACTTCCGCAAAGACCGGCGATACCCTTTCCACCAAAACGACCCCGGTGACATATGCGAGAACGGAGTTCTCCCGTCCGTACACGGTGAAGCGGTATAAAGCCGTCAACAAGGCTGACATTGATAAGATTTCCCAGTCTCTGCAGAAGCTGGTGGATGAGGATAAGACCCTGCAGGTGGTCAACGATTCCGAAAACAGGCAGACCTTGATTTACGGGATGGGCGATCAGCATTTGGATATTGTCGCGAGCCGGCTGGAGAATGAATATAAAGTGAAGGTTGAACTCTCTGAACCCAAGGTTGCTTATCGCGAGACCATCCGGAAGAAATCGGATGTGGAATATAAGTATAAAAAGCAGTCCGGCGGGCACGGACAGTACGGACACGTAAAGATGCGCTTTGAGCCATCCGGCGATCTGCAGGAGCCTTATGTATTTGAGCAGGTAGTTGTGGGCGGCGCGGTTCCCAAGAACTATTTCCCCGCAGTGGAAAAGGGAATTATGGACTCCGTGCAGAAAGGACCGATGGCAGCTTATCCGGTTGTCGGAGTCAAGGCTGTACTTTATGACGGTTCCTATCATCCGGTGGATTCCTCCGAAATGGCGTTTAAGATGGCGGCTTCCCAGGCGTTCAAAAAAGGCTTTATGGAAGCGGGGCCGATTTTGCTGGAACCCATTTCTTCCCTGAAGGTCACGGTTCCGGATCAGTATACCGGCGATGTAATGGGTGATTTGAATAAGCGCCGCGGCAGGGTGCTGGGTATGACGCCCATACAGGGAGGCAAGCAGATTATCGAAGCGGATGTGCCCACCTCCATGTTGTACGGTTACTGTACGGATTTGCGTTCCATGACAGGTGGACGCGGTGTGTACGAATATGAGTTTGCGCGCTACGAGCAGGCTCCCGGCGACGTGCAGGAAAGGGAGATTGCGGCCCGGGCTGCCAAAGTTGCGGAAGGCAGCGAGGATTAGGTTTTTTGCCGGTTTACCGGGACAGCTGCGGCTGTAACGTGAGGGATTCTTTTTAGAGTAAGATGTTTCATATGGGGGAAGGCAGGGCGTCATAGGTGTTGGGGGACACGGCGTCCTGCCTTTGTCTACAGATTTGTGACGATGCGCGTTGCTTGCCACAAATTCGTTATGCGCAGAAAGCAGCGCGGAAATGAGGTAAAACATGAAAAAGGGAAAAAAAGCGCTGGTCTATGCAGTGGGGGTACTGGCGGCATTGATTGCCGTGTTCGTTTATTATTATATCACGTTGCCTGCGATCAATATCCATGCCAGTGGGTTTTGGTTTTTTATCTTGGCGCTGGTGGCGGCTGCTGCGGTCATTTACGGGTTGAAAAAAGCGGGAAAGGAACTTAGGGAGAACAAAAAGGCGGCTGTCATTGCTTGGAAGGACTTTAAACTGATGAAGGTGTTTGTCGGATTGTTTTTGGCCATTTTGGGTGTTTACCTGATCGGAAGCCTTTTGTCGTCTCCGATTATCAATGCCAAAAAGTACCGGCAGCTGCTTGCGGTGCAGGAGCGTAAGTTTACGGACGATATTAAGGAAGTGGATTATAGTACGATTCCGCTTTTGGATAAAGATTCTGCCGCACTTTTGGGGGACCGCAAAATGGGAAGCCTGGTGGAAATGGTATCCCAGTTTGAAGTTGCAAACGATTATACCCAGATTAACTATCAGGGAAAGCCGGTGCGTGTGACGCCTTTGGTCTACGCGAGTCCGATTAAATGGCTGACCAACCAGAAAAACGGGATACCGGCATATGTGATGATCGATATGACAACGCAGGACACGGAAATTGTAATGCTGGAGCAGGGAATCCGGTATTCCAAATCAGAATATTTGAACAGGAATTTGTACCGGCATCTCAGGTTCCGTTATCCCACCTATATTTTTGACGATCAGCTCTTTTTTGAAATTGATGAGGAGGGGACGCCCTACTGGGTATGCCCGGTGAAGAAATTCAATATAGGTCTGTTCGGCGGGCAGACGGTGGGACGTGTGGTATTATGTAATGCCGTTACGGGAGAGTGTGTGGACTATGCGGTGGAAGATGTGCCCCAATGGATTGACAAAGTATATTCTGCGGAACTTCTGATGCAGCTGTTTGACTATTACGGCGTTCTGGTGAACGGTTTTTGGAACAGTGTTTTGGGACAGCGGGATTGTCTGACCACCACTACCGGTTACAACTATATTGCGCTGGACGACGATGTGTGGGTATACACCGGACTGACGAGCGTAAACGGGGATCAGTCTAATGTGGGATTTGCTCTGATGAATCAAAGGACAATGGAGGCAAGGTATTATAAGGTGGAAGGCGCCACGGAGACTTCCGCCATGTCCTCGGCGGAAGGGCAGGTGCAAAACCTTAGTTACCGGGCGACTTTCCCGCTGCTTTTAAACATCGCCGGGGAACCGACCTACTTCGTGGCGCTCAAGGACGGCGCGGGTCTGGTGAAAAAGTATGCCATGATCAATATCCAGAAATACCAGTGGGTGGCGATCGGCGATACGGTCAAGGAGTGTGAAAAAAATTACAGCGCGCTTTTGTCCACCAACGGTATCGTCAGCCAGCAGGCGGCGGATATTAAACGTGTCACGGGAGTGGTTGAAGTGATTGCGCCGGTTGTGATAGAGGGAAATACCCATTATTATATTTGTCTGCAGGGAAATGACAGTATCTTTGATGTGGATTTGGGCGGGGATGGCCTGCAGGGGGTGATCCGTCTTAAAGCAGGGGATCGTGTTTCCATTGATTATGAGGAGGGATATGATCTCATGACCGTCCATGCGATCGCCGGACCGCAGTAACAGTTGGACCCCAATGGCAGCGGCTTAAGGC
>DERU01000122.1 GCA_002361095.1 Lachnospiraceae bacterium UBA3332 | reverse complement strand
CCCCACCTCAATATGTTTTCCGTAATCACAGTAAAACGGCGGATTGACAAATGCCCCCTCCGATTTTCCGAAAAGTTCCTTCCCGCTTTTTGCCCCGTCATCTTCCGCTCCGTTTCCGTGCTGCCGGGTTTCCCTTTCCCGTTTTTACAAGCCGGATAAGATTGCAGGCAATTGTCCCCAATCCCGGATACACAAATAATCAAAGCCCAGTTTTTCCTCTTCTTCCCCGCCTGCAAAGGACGCTTCCTCCCCGGGCACGCTTCCCCGGTACCATACCGGATAGATTCCTGCCTTGTGCGCGCCTTCCACATCGGCCTTTCCGTTATCGCCGCAATACCATACCCGGTCTGCGGACAGGCCCGCCTTTTTGAGCGCGATCTCAAACAGCATCCTGTTCGGCTTTCTGACCACATACTCGCTGGATGCCATAATAAATTCAAACCGGTTACCCGGAAGGAGCCTGTTGACACGATTGGTAAGGGCGCGCCCCGACCATCCGATATTGCTGATGATTGCCGTACGGATTTTGGCCTTTTCAAGAAAATCCAGCATTTCTGCCGCTCCCGGCATCATGGCGCCCGGAGAAATGGCATTCCATATAATCTCCTCCAGTTCTTCGTAAGGTTTACAAAATGTGATACCCAAAGATTCATAGGCCAGACGCATAAACTGCCATTCGTGAATTTCGATACCGCCGCCGCGCAAACCCTCAAACTCCCCAAACAATTTCTGTACCGCCGCGGAAATCTGCCCTGCCGTCAAATTCCGGGGATTTTCCACAATATAAGGAAAGGCCGCCTCCTCTCCCCGCAGGGCATCAAACCCCGGCTCATAAAGCAATGTATGCCCATAATCAAAAATGATCATTTCCGGCCTCTTCATCTTGCGCATGCCTCCTTCCGGGTATCATTATGCCCCCCGAAAACACTTCTGTCAACTGCCTGTCCCATCTACAAAAAGGGTTCCGTGGCTGCCGCATTTTCGCTCTTGCATATCCTTATTAAAATGCTATACTAAATCTGGAGCATTTTTCAAACACGCTCCAGTACCGGAGGATGTTGCAAGAAAGAAATTGCCCCATTTCTCGCGGGGATCAAACAAAAGGAAAAATACCGATGAACCAAACCATGGAATATTATGACAAAACCGCAGCACAATGGGCACGGCAGGGTTATGGACCCGATGCCGCCCTAATCTGCCTGCAGGACTTTTTAAAATTGCTTCCCGAGGGTGCGCGGGTGCTGGACTTGTGCTGCGGGGCCGGATACGAGACCGGAAGAATTGCCGCCTCCGGATACCGGGCACTGGGAATGGATTTCAGCCGGGAAAGCCTGAAAATTGCACGGCAGCAAAATCCGTCCCTCCCTTTTTATGAGGCGGACATGCTCGGTGATTATTCCCATATCGGCATGGTGGATGCGATTGTCGTTATCGCCGGACTGGTACATGTCGAAACCTCCAAACTTCCCCTTGCCTTTCAACAAATGAACAAAGTCTTAAAGGAAAACGGAAAACTTCTTTTCAGCGTCCGCGACGGCACCGGCAAAATGAAAGACCGGAGTCTATGCGCGGTAGACGGAATGCAATACGACCGTAATTTCATAGCGCACACGCTGGAAGAACTGCGGGAAGCGGCAAAAGGATTTTTTTCCTACCAGTGCGAACTTGCCTCGGACATGAATGTCTGGAAAAATTATGTATTCGCCAAAAAACGGCAGATATCCGCGAATTGAGCCGGCAGAAACGGAGTTTATCATGAAACAAACACCCAATATCATTTACATCCTTGCGGACGACATGGGATACGGGGACTTTGGAATTTTTGGGGACGGCAGTTCCCGTACCCCTTCCCTGGACCGTCTTGTATCCGAAGGCTGTGCCCTCTCCCACTGTTATGCGGCCTCTCCTGTCTGCGCGCCTGCCCGTGCCGCCCTGCCCACCGGACGCTATCCGCACCGTCCCTACGCCCCATGCGCCCAAACTATACAACCTGGAAGATGATCCGCTGGAACGAAATGATTTGTCCCACACCCATCCGAACCTTGCAGATACCCTCACAGCCGCTTTTGAACGCTGGTTTTTAGATGTCATGGCAGATTATGCAGCAGCTACGGAGGACAACCGGCAGCACTAAATTGCGGAAACCGGCAAGTATTCCTGCCGCCGGATACGGACTCTATATACAAAGCAGGCATCTGCGTTTGACGGCCGTCCCGGGCAAAACTGTGTTATGATGAAAACATCTGTTATACAGGTTTACCCATCTCCCCAAGGATACCCCGCACAATCTTCGCAGATATCTCCGACGCGGTTTCACAGTTTTTATCAAAATTTTCCATGCCCATATGCGCCGCCGTATCCGTAATCGTCCGGACGGCCAAAAACGGTATGCCGTTTACATGGCAGACATGCGCGGCAGCGGCCGTTTCCATATCCACCGACAGCGGCGCGTATTTTTGGTTAATTTCCGCGCGCTTTCCGTCTTCAATAAACTGCTCCCCCGTAGCCATTGTCCCAAACCTCACCGGGAAAGATACCGTCTGGCAGTATTTTCTGGCCGTCTCCAGCAAATCGGGATCGGCCTTAAAATAGTTTTTCCGGAGCCACGGATGAAATTCCGTCAAAATATCCTCCGCAACGTCATGGTAGAGCATCCGTTCCCCTATAACGGTATCAAAAAGCCGCACCTTTTCATCCATTCCCCCCGCCGTCCCCGCATTGATGATACCGGTTACACAGAAAATGTCGATCATCAGCTGGGCGGCAATGGCCGCATTTACTTTACAGACGCCGCTATATACCGCTACGACATCCGTCCGGCCGATGCATCCCTCATGAAATTCCAACATCGCTTTTTTCGTAACACGTTCAGACCGGATATGCCCCAAAAACGGTGCGAGTTCCGTATCGCTTGCGCACAAAATTCCTCTCTTTACCATCAAGCCCGCCTCCCTGCCAAATCGCTCTCACTTATTATAAAATAATCAGCTTCCCATTACAAGTAATCCGAATTACACTCCATAAAAGCAACCCCTATAAATGTTACAGTTCACTCCCCCCGGGAGCGAACTGTAACTGCAAAAAGCCATTAAAACCGCCTGAAGCGATGGGCTTTTTGCACTTCTGAATCACTTTTTCACGATCTGCGCAGCTAATGCGCAGACCTGAGGAAATCCCTGCGCGTCCGCCGCCGCTTCC
>DERU01000125.1 GCA_002361095.1 Lachnospiraceae bacterium UBA3332 | reverse complement strand
GTGTGCTCTTCCGATCTAGAATTTTCCGTTTCGGATATTGCCGCAGCAAATCCCTGCGCGTCCGCCGCCGCTTCCGCCCGGTCTACGTGCCTGTCCCCACCGCTTTAAGCCGCTGCCATTTGGGCTGAACTGTTACGGCAATTCCGTGCGTTTTCCGCAAAAACGGTTGACAATCGCGCAGGGGGAGGATATCTTGGAGGTGAAAGCTATCAGTCCGCAGTGCGGCAAAAAGCAGAGAAGGAAAGGGGAGAGGCATCATGTATGTAAGGGGCGTCAATTTGGGGAACTGGCTGGTTTTGGAGAAATGGATGCATCCGGCGTTGTTTGGGGGAACGGATGCGGCGGATGAGTATTATCTGCCGGAGGGGCTTTCCCGGGAAGCGTATGAGGAGAGAATCCGGGTACACCGTTTGGAGTATATTACGGAACGGGATTTTTTGAGAATTAAGGCGATGGGATTGGAGGCGGTGCGCATTCCGGTTCCGTATTTCATTTTTGGGGACAGGGAGCCTTTTATCGGATGTGTGGAAGAACTGGACCGGGCCTTTGGCTGGGCAGGGCAATACGGGCTCAAAATCCTGATTGATCTGCATACCGCGCCGGACGGACAGAACGGCTTTGACAACGGCGGGATCTGCGGGGTCTGCAAATGGTGTCAGGAGCCGGAGGAAGTGGAGTTTGTATTAAGCGTTCTGGAGCGGCTGGCCAAACGGTATGGGAAGAGGGAAGAATTGTGGGGCATCGAGGCGATCAATGAACCCGTGTTGGAGGATATGTGGATTACAGCGGATATTTCCGGCAGATATCCTCCGGTGGACCAAAAGAAGGCCGAAGGCTCCAAGGGAAATCCGGAAGCCTTTATCCGGCGGTTTTATTTGGATGCCCATGACCGTCTGCGCAAGTATCTGCCGAAGGAGAAATATGTGGTTTTCCATGATGCGTTCCACATGAAAATCTGGAAAGATTTCATGCAGGAGGAAAAATATGAAAATGTGGTTTTGGACACACATCTGTATCTGCCCGGAGAATTGGAAGGCGGACAAACGGTGGAGGCTTACACGGAGTTTATCCGGCAGTGGGGCAGGGATATTGCGGAAATGCAGCAGTATTTCCCGGTGATCTGCGGGGAATGGTGCCTGTCGAATCCGCTGGCGTCGGCCTGTGCGGATCCGGAAAGGAAAAAAGAAATATATAACGTCTTGGGACGCGCGCAGCTGGATGCGTGGAAGAACGGTTCCGGATATTTTTACTGGAGTTATAAGCTGTTGATGGATATGACCAACGGGGAGGGCTGGCCCGGACAGGACAGCTGGGATCTGGGAAGAAGCATGGATTTTGGGTGGTTTCCCCGGGAAAACTGAGAAAATGCTGCGGCGGGGGATGCCGGTTTTGGCCGGCGCCTGCCGCCGGGCGTCACTTCCTGCGGCAGGCCATGGGAAATTTTGCGGCGGGCAGGGAACCGGGTCAGGCTTTTGGAAAGGCAGAATCGTATAGCTTGGAAAAGACCTGCCATGTTTTGCGCAGTCCTTCCTCCAGGGGGGTAAAGGAAAGTCCTGTGGCAGAGATGATTTTTTGCCCGTCGTAAAATTCCGTTTCTTCTGCCGTGAAAGGAAAAGGAAGAAATGCGTCCGGGGCACAGAAGGCGGCGTCTTTTGCCGGGAGTTTTATTATATTGGCGCGTTGTCCGCAGGCATTTGCGAAAGTATCCAGAAAGGTTTCGTAATCCACCGCATCGCCCGCAATGTTATAGGCGTTATGGTATGCGGCGGGGTTTTGGCACAGCGCCAGAATCATGGCGGCCGCATCCTTGACATAGACGGGCTGGAAGCGTCCGGCGGCGTCTGTGGGGCATAGGATGGTTTCGCCGGTGCAGGCGCGCCGGACGTATTCGGATTCCCGGGCAGCGTAGTTGAAAGGCCCGTAGAGAAGGGCCGGACGGATGCAGGTAGGGGCGGTGTCCCGCCGGCGGCACGTTTGCGCAAGTTCCTGCTCCAGCAAAAGCTTTTGCCAGATGTATTCCCCGGTTTCGCCGCCGAAACGGCGGGTTTGCAGGGGAGCGTCTTCCGCCAGCGGTTTTCGGGTCCATTTCTCATAGACGTCCACGGTACTGATCAGGATATATTGTCCGATGGATAAACCGGGACAGTTTACAATTCCGGCGATATCTCCCTGCCGGTAAGCGCAGAAATCCACAACCACGTCGTATGACGTATTCGCGAGGACGCGAAGCGCCGCGCCGTCATGCCGGTCGGCCTTGACGCATTTTGCGCCGAAGGATTCCATGGAATAGGTTCCCCTGTTCAGAACGGTGACATCTTCTTTCGGAGCGGCCAGCATGGTAAAAACCCTTCCCAGAAAATAGCTTCCTCCGATAACGAGTATTTTCATAATGTCGGATCCCCCTTTTTTTCTGTTTAGTATACAATAGTTTCAAAAATTCGGCAATTCCCGTCTTTTTTCCGGGGAGTAAAATTTCCGTATGTAAAAATTTTGAAAAATATTCGTTCTTTTTCACAAAAGGCTATGCCTTTT
>DERU01000235.1 GCA_002361095.1 Lachnospiraceae bacterium UBA3332 | reverse complement strand
GTTCCGGACTGCCGCAAAGGGCAAAAACTCGCTTCGCGCAAACAATTTGCCCTTTGTGGCAGGAACAGAATGGGACCGGCGGGAATTTCTTCCGTTTTGGATATTGCCTCCGGGAAAGGCCCGCCCGCATCTCCGATACCCTCCGCTCCCCGGTCTGGCCCAAGCCATTCCCCATTCCGTGAAAAGTAACTTTGCAGTCAGGACAGGGCAGACTTGTCTGAACCGTTAGGAAAAAGGAGGAACCATGCAGGAAAGGCGGGTAGTTGTAAAGGAAGGAGCGGAGTTTTTTTTCCGCAATAACGCAGGCTATTGTATCGGGACAGGCCGGATGGGACTGGCGCTGCAGCAGGCGTATCAGGATCAGTTGAAGCTGGTGCAGGAGGAGATCGGTTTCTCCCATATTCGCGGACACGGGCTGTTTTGTGATGATATGGCAATTTTCCATGAATATGAAGAAAACGGGGTAAAAAAGGTCGAATATAACTATACGTATCTGGATATGGTGATGGACAGCTATCAAAGGCTTGGATTGGCGCCCTTTCTTGAACTGGGTTTCATGCCGGAAAAAATGGCTTCCGGAACCCAGACCATTTTTTACTGGAAAGGCAATACCACGCCGCCCAAGGAGTATACGCTTTGGACGGATATGGTGCAGAATCTGCTGCGGCATCTGATACGGCGGTATGGCAGGGAAAACGTGGTTTCATGGCCCATTGAGGTGTGGAACGAGCCCAATCTGCCGGGATTTTGGGAGAATGCCGACCTGGAGGAGTATTGCAAGCTGTTTCGGCTTACGTTTTGCGCCGTCAAGGAGGTAGACCAAAGGTTGCGGGTGGGCGGTCCTGCCATCTGCGGTGTGCGGGATGCCGAATGGATACGGGCATTCCTGGATTTTTGTAAAAAAGAAGGAATTACGCCGGACTTTATAACCAGACATCACTATACGACGGAAATGCCGGAGCCTGTGGGGCATTACGGCTATACGAAATTGACAAAGCCCGAGGAGGGATTTGCGAATTTGAAGTCCACGCGGGATATCATTGACAGTTATCCGGAGTTTTGCGGGATGGAGATCCATATTACGGAGTTCAATACCTCCTATATTCCCAACTGCCCGCTGCACGATACGAACGAAAACGCCGCGTATATCGCGCATCAGCTGTCCAGACTGGGGGATGTAAACCAATCCTGGTCCTATTGGACCTTCGGGGACATTTTTGAGGAGCATGGCGTGCCCTTTACGCCTTTCCACGGCGGATTCGGACTGGTCGCAAACGGCTGCATACCCAAGCCTACTTTCTGGACTTTTGCTTTTTACAAGCGGCTGCAGGAAGCGGGAGGCAAATGTGTGCATAAGGATGACGATATGGTGATCTGCCGGACGGCGGACGGAACCTATCGGGGAATTGCGTGGAACTGGCAAAACGGACAGGAGGAACTTGCGCTGAAGATTTGCCTGCCTGCCGACGTGGCACGTTATACGCTGGTGGAAAAAAAGGTGGATGAGGATTGCTGTAATCCTTTGAAAGTCTGGCATGATTTGGGACAGCCTGCGTATCCGGATGCGGAGCAGATCAAACTCCTGCGGGAGTGCGCAAGGCCGGCGGTGCTTACCCGTCAGGTCACACGCGGGGAGGCGGAGGCAGGACTGGGGCTTACGCTGGGAAGGTATGGCGTGACGTATTTTACTTTGACAAAGCGCGAGGAAACCGCGGACCGGGGATATGTCTACGAACGGGCAACCGGACGTTGAGAAAGGACAGGAAAGCGCCGGAAAAAGGCGGGGCCGCCACGGGCCTGTAAGTTTGCTTACAGGCAGCCGTAGGCGACGGCGCGCATCCGCAGATGATGGTACTCTTCCAGATTTGGCTGCAGATTGTGCATATAAACGACGGAGAGACCGGTGGAAGGGTCCGCTTCCGCCCAGGTGCCGGAACCGCCGGTCCAGCCGAACTGGCCGGGAAAGCCGTTGTGCTGCCCCTCATAACGGTGCAGCAATGTGCGCATGCCGTATCCGTACCCGTATCCGGCCAGATAGTCGTTGGAGAAGTCTTCCCGCAGCACATGCGGCGGCAGGGTGTTTTGGCGGAGCAAATCAATGGTTTTTCTGCCGATTATTTTTTCCCCCTTATATACGCCGCCGTTTGCCAGCATCTGCATCAGCTTTGTGTAATCCCGACAGTTGGTGATGACGCGGCTAAAGCCGGGAACGGTTCCCAAAGGCCCTACGGACAAGGCTTCATGCGCTTTGTCGGGAACCGTGAGCGCATCGGGATCGGAAAGGGCTTTGCCTGGTTTTAGGTAATAGTTTTTCACAAGCCTGCTTTCCAAATCCCCGAAAAGAAAATTGGCGGAACTGTCCATTTCCAGGGGCTCAAAAAGCATTTCCCGGATGACCAGTTCGGCGGGTTTTCCGGTGAGGACTTCCAGAAGGCCTGCGGTCAGTTCGCTGGCAAACCCGTAAAGGAATCTGGTACCCGGTTCAAAGGCAAGGGGAACTTTTGCGGCGGCACGGATCTGTTCCCGCAGGGTAAAATATCCGCCTGCGCGCAGCGTCTGCATTTGTACGGCCATGGCTTTGGCAGTGGGGTGATGAACCGGGATGCCGCCGATGATCATTTCGTAGGGCAGTCCGCAGGTCATGTTAAAAATATGCTTTACGGTGATCGGATGCTCTACGGGAACTTCCGCGATTTCCCCGTTGGGTTTCTGAACCAGTTTGGTGGATTCCCGGAATTCCGGAAAATATTCATACAGCGGATCCGTCATGAGGAAACGGCCCTGTTCATATAGCATCATCGCGGTGGTGTACATGGCGATTTTGGTAAGGGAAGCCTGGCGGAATACGTGCCTGTCCGTGAGGGGGATGCCTGCTTCCCGGTCTGCCTGCCCGAAATAATTCTCGTACAGGATTTCCCCTTTGCGGGCGATGACACAGCTGCAGCTGGGAAGTCCGTCGTCCACGTATTTTTGCAGCAAAGCGTCTAAGTTTCTGAAATCTGACATACCGTTTTCCTTTCTTTATAAAAGCCCGTAAGCCGCCGTGCGGACACGGGGGTGACAGTACTGTTCGTCGTTTGGAATCAGGTTGTGCATATATACAATGGAAAGCCCTTCCTGCGGATCCGCTTCACAAAAGGTGCCGAAACCGCCGGTCCAGCCGAATGCCCCAAGGGATGCGTTCAGGTTGCCTTTTTCGGGATCTATGACGGTTCTGAAACCGCAGCCGTACCCGTATCCGGCGTCCGGAAAGTCCGCCAGCTGTTCCGGAGAAAGACCGTTGGTGCGCATCAGGTCGATGGTGGTTTTGCTCATTATACGCTTACCCTTATACACGCCGCCGCAGGCCAGCATTTGCATTAAGGCGCAATAGTCGTCCACGGATGCGTACAGGCGCGCCCATCCGGCTTCGTTTTCGGCGCCGGGAAGATGTTTTTTATCGAAAAATCCGGGGCCCAAAATCAGTTTGCCCTCTGCGTTTCTCTGGTAAAGGCAGACAAGGCGTTCCTGTGCGTCCCCCCGGAAGATGGCGGCGGTATCATGCATGTCCAGCGGATCAAAGAGCATTTCCTTAAAGACGTCGTTTACGGGTTTTTGACATACGGCTTCTATGACGCCTGCGGCCAGTTCACTGGAAAATCCGTAGAGCCAGTGGGAGCCGGGTTCAAAAGCCAGGGGAGCTTTCGAGACGGCGGCAAGCTGTTCCTGTAAAGTATAGTGTCCCTTCTCCCATAGGGGACGCATGCATGCCTGCATGCCCTGCAGCGTCAGGTCGTCGGTGGGCGCGTCACTGTTGCAATAGGGCAGCCCGCATTTCATGGAGAGGATATCCCGGATCAGAATGGGCCTTTGGGTAGGGACGATATCCACATATCCGTTTGGATGGCGCACATATTTGCGGCTTTGTTTCCAGTCCGGCAGATAGTCGCCGACCGGATCGGTGAGCAAAAAAAGGCCGCGTTCATACAGCATCATCATGACGGTATAGAGCGGAATTTTGGACATGGAAGCCTGCCGGAAGAGGGAATTGGGGGTCAGGGGCTTGCGGGAGTCCAGGTCGGCGAGGCCGAAGCAGCCCTCATAGAGCACATTGCCCCGCTGTATTACTTTTAAACTGCAGCCGGGCAGCCCCCTTTCGACAAAGCTTTGCAGCAGCCTGTCGAGATCTTTCTTTGTGGACATAAAACTACCTCCTTATCGGTGAAACTGTCTTTTGCTTTCGTGTTGTGTTGCTGCAGGGAACGTAAGATAAAGTGACACGGGATGTTGCGCGCGAAAACCGATGGGATATAGGCACAGCTTAACATGTCAAAATGCTTATGTCAATAGAAAACTAAAACGAAATAGCTATCAAAATATAAAATTTGAATCAGAGAAGGAACACAAATTAATGGAAAACTGCATAATAGAGACAAAATATTTCAGGGAAAATCAGATATATTGCGTATAACGAAAAATCAAAGATGTTGACAAACCGAAGAAAGGAGGGTACTATATAGCTAAAACGTTTTAATTATTGAATGCGGGGGGAGAGTATATGGCGCTGGTATATAAGGAACTTGCGGGTATCGGCAGGAGCATGTATTTATATTTTCCGAACCAGGAGAGACGTACGGCTTTTAAGCGGTGCTGCGTCACGATATTACGGGACGGGGCGGATGAGGCTTCCGTGCGCGCTGTCATGGAAGCAGGCGGTCTTGCAAAAATGGCGGAGGAATATGGGATCATTTTTTCTTTTCCGAATCCGCAGGGACAGGGATGGAATTATGATTTTTCCCGGGATACGGATGATATTTTGGCGTTTTCGGCGTTTCAGGATGCCTGTAACAAGGAAGATAACCGGCCGATGACGTGTAACGCCATGGGGATTCCCACCTATGAGGCGATGATGAGCGTTTGGCATCCCATGTACGACGCCAGATATTTGATCGGCTTGGGGGACGGGGCCCATATGGCGTGTACGCTTGCCGCCTGTAGTCCGGCGAATCTCGCGGCGGTCGTTGCCCTTGGCGGGAGATTATGTGAAGCTGCCCGGCAAAAGGCAGTGGGAGCGCCCATGCCGGTTTGTCTGGCCGACAGTGACCGCGCGACCTGCAATTATTTTCGTGTGGTCAATGAAGCGGGCAGCGCAGTGCGGCAGGGAAGCTGGCTGGTTTCGCAAAACGGTAACAATCCGCTGCAGTGCGTTATGACACGGGAAGATGGGGCAGGGTTTACGGAAGAATTGTTTTTGGAGGTATGGGAGAGGGTGATGAGCCGTACCCGCCGGACCAATACGTCGGTCTATGGGGATATAGAGCCCAGGCTGGATCTGCGGCAGGCAGGCTTTATCTATCATATGGACGATAAAAGCCTTAAGGAAGAAGTGAGAAAACCGCATACCTGGTTTACCCATGTCCCGGCATCGGTCAGGCAAAATCCGGACAGGAAGGTTCCGCTTTTGGTATTTTTCCACGGCGGATCGGACAACCCGGAAGAGGCGGCGCAGATGAGCCGGTTTCATGAACTTGGGGAACGGGACGGCTTTATCACCGTCTATCCCTGGGGGACGGACAAAACGCAGTGGAACAGCGCCCTGCGCGCGGACGGGGCGGATGATTTGGGGTTCAGCGTGGCCCTGATCCGGTATATGATCGAGAACCATCCCGTGGACAGGGAGCGGGTCTATCTGTCGGGTTTCAGCAACGGGGCGGCACAGGCGATGACGGTGGCGATGCTGTATCCGCAGCTGATTGCGGCGATATGCCCGATTGATTCCAACTGGCCCGGCGAGCGGATCGGTCCCGGGGAACTAAAGCCGTCGGATGTTGCGCTGTTTGAGCGGGCGATGCGTAAAAAAGAAGAGTTTGATTACCGCATGCCGGTTTGGTATACCTATGGTTCCAGGGAACTTTCCTACCCCGTGTTTTGCCGGTCTTCCCAACAGCACCAATATGATTTTTGGAAAAAATATAACCATATCCGGGTTGAGAAAACGCCGGAACTGGACAATCCGGATCCCTGCGGCTGCGGTGTGCCGGGGCAAATACAGGAGCGTCTGCGGCTTTCCGGCCGGCATCCCGCGCATTTTTACGATGTGCAGCGGTTTTATACGGAGGACCCAGGAC
>DERU01000164.1:11457-22079 GCA_002361095.1 Lachnospiraceae bacterium UBA3332 | reverse complement strand
GATATGGCATCCCCCATTGGGTTTTTGGGTGCAGGTATCCGTCCGGCGTTACGGCAAAGCCTGGGCCGGAGGGCAGTCTTGGGTTCAGGTATCGGATTCGCGGTATCCCTGACTGACGGACGGCAGGTTACCCAGATTGTTGCCTTCTTCCCCGTCCGGCACGGATTTGAGGTATTCGCTGTCTTTGCGGTGGGCGATGCCGACTCCGTTGATTTCGCCGTTTTTGGCCATGGCTACGCCCTCATCCTTGGATACGGTGGCGCCGTCCGAAAGCTGGTAACCGGTGATACGTCCGCTGCTCTTTACCAGTCCTACGATATCTTTTGCATCGCTTTTGGTTTCCGGAATTTCATCCAGCGTATTTTTTGCAAGGGAACTGTCCAAAGCTTTTTCTTCTTTCATTTTCAATCCCACCTTTCTGTCCGCCATAGCGGACATTTTATATTGATTTGATGCAATGTTTATACATAGGATTTTCCGGGGAGGCGTAAATTATACATAATGATGCAAACGGCCGGCATGGTGCGCAAAGACCAGTGCGCATTCCTGCTCCGTCAAAAATAGCAGGAAAACCTTATATTTATCTTAATGTTGAAAAGAATGCTTGACTTTATGCATGTTTCTGATTAGAATACAGATTTGTGAAGAAGTGTGAAGCAGACGGACGGCAGGGGGAAACGAAGTGCCGTCAACATATACTAAGGAACCGATATGAATGACAAAGAAGAAACTGCCGTTGGCAGGAATACATTATTTTTTATTGTGAATCCGGCTTCCCATTCCGGAAAAGGGATGTCGCTGTGGAAGAAAACGGAAGCCATACTAAAAGCGAAAAACGTGCCCTATAAGGTTTATTTGTCCGAAAAGAGGGGCGATATCGCCATACTGACAAGGAGACTGACCGCCTCTTTAAAAGAGGGAGAGGAACGGACGCTCGTTATGCTGGGCGGGGACGGCACGGTCAATGAAGGCCTGCAGGGAATCCGGAATTTCGCGCAGATAAGGCTGGGGTATATTCCCACGGGTTCCAGCAACGATCTGGCACGCGACATGGGAATCGGCGGTGATGTGGAGAGCGCGCTTTTGGCGGTTTTGGATGAAAAGAGGGAAAAACGGATAGACCTGGGCCGCCTGATTTGGCGGGAAGACGGTAAGCGCCGGGAGCGGCTGTTTTTGGTAGGCTGCGGTATCGGCTATGACGCAGAGGTTTGCGAGGAAGCTTTTTTTTCGCCCATGAAAGCGGTTCTCAACCGTTTGGGGCTGGGAAAGCTGACTTACCTTGGGATCGGCCTTAAAAAGATGGTCACGGCTCCCTGTGTCAGGGCGGCGGTACGGCTGGATGGGGATAGAATAGTACATCTGCATAAAATGCTGTTTGTGGTGAGTATGCTGCACAGGTTTGAGGGAGGGGGCTTTTGCTTTTGCCCGCAGGCGGACGCACAGGACGGAATTTTGGATGTGTGTGTAGTGGACGGCGTACCCAAATGGAAATATCCCATCATTATACCTTTTGCCCTGTTGGGCAGGCATGGGCAGTTTTCGGGAGTTTCGCTTTGCCGCGCGCGGCGCATCGATATTAAGACTTCGGTTCCGCTCTGGGTGCAGACGGACGGGGAGGTGCCTGGGAAAATGGATCGGATTACGATCACCAATGAAAAGCAAAAGGTTCGCTTTATTTGTTAAGGAAGAGGAGAGGGTGTTTTGAAAGCGTTCATGAAGAAATATAAACATGGAATTCCGCTGGCCTTGTATGGCCTGGTGTATTTGGCATGGTTTTTTGCTTTGGAGCAGAGACAGACGAAAGATTATATGGTAGTGCATATGAATATTGATGAGTACATCCCTTTTTGCGAGGTTTTTGTTGTACCGTATCTGCTCTGGTTTATCTATGTTCCGGCGGTGCTTTTGTATCTGTTTAGGAAAGACCGGGACGGGTATTGGAAAAATGTGGTATTTTTATGTACAGGTATGACCGTATTTTTGGTGATTTCCACCTTTATCCCCAATATTCACCATCTGCGTCTCAGACAGTTTCCGAGGGAAAATATTTTTACTGCGGTGATCGGCATGTTGTGGAAGGCGGATACGCCGACGAATTTGTTTCCCAGCATTCACGTTTTTAATTCCCTTGGCGCGCATTTTGCCGTACTCAACAACGAAAACCTGCGCAATAATAAGAAGATCCGGTCTGTTTCCCTGGTATTGTGTATCTCGATCATTCTGGCTACCATGCTGATTAAGCAGCACTCCATGTTTGATGTATTAACGGCCTTTATCATGGGAGCCGTGATGTATGTGGCGGTGTACAGCTATGACTTGGTGGCTTTGTGGAGATACCGGCATCAGTATCAGGCGGCGAAACGCGCGCGGAAACGGGCCAGAATCAAAATCGGCTGATTTGCGTAATCGGGCGGGGCAGTTGCGCATGGCTGCGGCTGCGCTGCGGATCGCCGGTTATGGATGGCCTGCACGGCAGAAGGATTTTTGTAAGAAAGACAGTGAGGTAACCCGGTCGGAACAGGATAGGTTTGGTACGGCCATAGCCCCGTCAGGGAGACAAAAGACAGGAGTTTGGTATGTATAGTTTGGAAGAAGTAAGGAAAACGGATCCGGCGGTGGCGGACGCCATTGTGGCAGAGCAGGAACGCCAAAACAGTCACATTGAACTGATTGCTTCCGAAAACTGGGTGAGTAAGGCCGTGATGGCGGCGATGGGCAGCGTGCTGACCAATAAGTATGCGGAAGGATATCCGGGTAAACGTTATTACGGCGGCTGTCAGTGTGTGGATGTGGTGGAGAATTTGGCGATCGAACGCGCCAAAAAACTTTTTGGCTGCGATTATGCCAATGTGCAGCCCCACTCCGGCGCACAGGCGAATTTGGCGGTGCAGTTTGCCGTTTTGGAACCTGGGGATACCATTATGGGAATGAACCTGGACCAGGGGGGACACCTGACCCACGGCAGCCCGGTGAATATTTCCGGTAAATATTTTAAGGTGGTCCCTTACGGAGTGGACGAGAACGGATTTTTGGATTATGACCGGATGCGCGCACTGGCATTGGAGTGCCGTCCGAAAATGATTATCGCCGGGGCTTCCGCCTATGCAAGAACCATTGACTGGGCGAAATTCAGGGAGGCGGCGGATGAAGTGGGCGCATGCCTGATGGTGGATATGGCGCATATCGCCGGGCTGGTGGCGGCAGGGCTTCATCCCAGCCCGATCCCTTATGCGGATGTGGTGACTACTACCACTCATAAGACGCTTCGGGGCCCCAGGGGTGGCCTGATTTTAGCCAATGAGGCTGCCGCCAGGAAATACAATTTTAACAAAGCCATTTTCCCCGGCATTCAGGGCGGGCCGCTGATGCACGTGATTGCCGGTAAGGCCGTGTGCTTTGAAGAGGCGCTGGGCGACGGTTTTAAGGAATACCAGAAACGGGTGGTGGACAATGCGCAGGCATTGTGCAAAGGATTGCTGGATCGTGGGATCCGCATTGTCTCCGGCGGTACGGATAACCATCTGATGCTGGTGGATCTTACCAATTTCGGCCTGACGGGCAAAGCGGTGGAGAAGCTTTTGGACGAGGCCTGTATCACGGCCAATAAAAATACCATTCCCAATGACCCGCAGTCCGCGTTTACCACCAGCGGAATCCGTCTGGGCACGCCCGCCGTTACCTCAAGGGGACTGACGGAGGCGGATATGGAGCAGGTGGCACAGGCCATTTCCATTGTGATCAAAGAAGGGGAGGCGGGCATTAGCGCCGCCAGGGCCATTGTGAAAGAACTGACGGACAAATATCCGTTAGATTGTTGAACATGCGGGAAAGAAAAGGAGGAATTTCCGCCGATTGGCTCAAGGTGACCGCCATGGCGGCCATGGTGGTCGATCATACAGGGGCGGTGCTTTTTCCAAGGATATTGGAATTGCGCCTGATCGGCAGGATAGCGTTCCCCATCTACATCTGGCTGCTGGTCGAGGGATTTGTCCACACCTCCAGCCGAAAAAGGTATCTGTTACAGATGGCGGCTTTGGCCGTCCTCTCCGAACTGCCGTTTGACCTTGCGTTTTCCGGGCAGTGGGATTGGGGCTGGCAGAATGTTTATTTTACCCTGCTGACGGGGCTCTTGCTGTTGACGGTATTGGAAAAGACGGCCAAAGGCGGGAGTGTCTGTGCCTTTTTGGCGACGGCGGTTCTGATGGCGGTTTCGGAATTTTGCCATTTTGATTATGGCTGTACGGGGCCTGTGCTGGTGGCTGTGTTTTATTCCTATCAAAAGGACAAAAAACCGGGCATGGCGGCAGGGTTTTTACTCTTTGCCTGCAGCAATTTGCTGCGGCCGCTTTTTAGGGGAATCTGGAATGGCGGTTTGTGGAACGGTCTTCTGGCAGAGCCGTTGGTTTGGAAAAATGCCTTTCGCACGGTAGCGATAGAAAGCTTCGGCATAATGGCCGTCCCGATTCTTGCGCGTTACAATGGAATCCGCCGGTGGAAACGGGGGAAGCTTCTTTTTTACTTTTTCTATCCCGTCCATTTGCTGCTGATTCATGGGATCCATCTGGTGTTACGGATTTCCGTGTAAAATAGAATATGGGACTTGCGTATTCTGGTAGGTTGTGCTAAAATATCTTCCGTCGGCGTACAGTTGTGTGCGACAAGAGAACAAAAGGGGAAGAGATTATGGCAGAGCCTACCAGATATTTTATTGTCAAAAAGAAAGCGGTACCGGAGGTTCTTTTGAAGGTCGTGGAGGCCAAGCGTCTGTTGGAGACCGGAAAAGAGGCTACCGTGCAGGATGCCGCCGACCGTTTGGGAATCAGCCGGAGTTCTTTTTACAAATATAAGGACGATATTTTTCCGTTTCATGACAATACGCAGGGCAAGACGGTAACGCTTGCCCTGCAGATAGATGACGAACCGGGGCTTTTGTCCGATGTTTTAAAGGAGTTTGCGCAGTTCGGGGCCAATATCCTGACCATACACCAGAGCATTCCCATAAACGGGGTGGCGGCGGTGAGTGTGAGCATACAGGTCGGACAGGCCAAAGGGGATATTTCCGATATGCTTGCGGGGATGGAAGAACGCAAGGGCGTCCACAGTGTAAAAATACTGGCAAAGGAATAGATTGAAAATTCATATTTTCAATTGCGGGGTTTGTGTCTGCGCGCTGCTTGTCACAAATCCGTAAGCCATGTATGGCTTTGCGCAGGAAAGCAGTGCGGAAATGGAGTGAAAAATGGCGAAGGTAGCAGTTTTGGGATACGGAACCGTGGGAAGCGGCGTGGTGGAAGTACTGGAGAAAAACCGCAGCCTCATTGCGAAACGGGCGGGAGAAGAACTGGAAGTGAAATATATTTTGGATTTGCGGGATTTTCCGGGCGATCCTTACGAAGACCGGGTGATACATGATGTGGAAATGATTATGGGGGATCCGGAAATACAGATCGTATGCGAGACGATGGGAGGGAATGAACCCGCCTATACGTTTTCCAAAAGGGCGATCCTTGCAGGAAAAAGCGTATGCACTTCCAACAAGGAATTGGTTGCAAACCACGGGGCCGAATTGATTGCGCTGGCGAGGGAGCATCGCTGCAACTATCTGTTTGAGGCCAGCGTGGGCGGGGGAATTCCGGTTATCCGTCCGCTTTGCAATGCGCTGACGGCGGAGCGGATAAATGAAATTTCCGGCATTTTAAACGGAACGACCAATTATATACTGACCAAGATGGAACAGGAAAAAACCCGGTTTGAGGATGCCTTAAAGAGCGCCCAGGAGTTGGGATATGCGGAGCGTAATCCGGAAGCGGACGTGGAGGGGCAGGATGCCTGCAGGAAAATAGCGATTCTGGCCAGCCTGATGTCCGGAAAAACCGTGGATTACCGGGATATTTATACGGAGGGTATCACGCAGATCACCCCGGAGGATTTCGTCTATGCGCGCTGCATGGGGATGACAGTGAAGCTGTTGGCCATGTGCAAGCGCAGGGAAGGGGAAAAGGAAGAATACCTGGCGGCGGTAGCGCCCTATCTTGTGTCCGGACAAAACCCTCTGGCCGGGGTAAATGATGTGTTCAACGCGGTTTTTATACATGGGAACATGCTGGGAGAATCCATGTTTTACGGAAGGGGGGCGGGAAAACTCCCCACCGCCAGCGCCGTAGTGGCGGATGTGGTGGACTGTGCAAAGCATCCCGGCGAGCATATTATATGTTTGTGGGAGGAAGAAAAAATCCGGCTGTTGGATTTTGGACAGACCAAAGGACGGTTTTTGGTGCGTGTTAAGGAAGCAGGCGAGGACCGTGCGAGGAATTTGTTCGGGGATTTTGAGAAGATCGTGCCCGACGGTATCACAGGGGAATTTGCTTTTGTGACGAAGGTTATGCGGGAAGAAGAGGCCGTCCAAAAGTTTGGGGGACTGCCGGAACTGGTTGCGCGGATCCGGATAAAAGATTGAATCGATAGGGAGAATGTCTATGAAATATGTAGTGGTACTGGGAGACGGCATGGCGGATGAACCGCTGGCGGAACTGGGGAACCGTACGCCGTTATCCTATGCGGATACGCCGGCCCTTGACAGGCTGGCAGGGCGGTCGGAGATCGGGATGGTGCGGACCGTACCAAAAGGAATGGCTCCAGGCTCTGATACGGCGAATCTTTCGGTTCTGGGCTATGACCCGAAGCAGTATTATTCCGGACGTTCCCCGCTGGAGGCGCTGTCCATCGGCGTTCCCATGAAGGATACGGATGTGGCGCTGCGCTGTAATATTGTGACCGTTTCCGACGACGACGTTTTGTTTCCCCAAAAGACGATTTTGGATCATAGTTCCGGAGAGATTTCCACGCAGGACTGCAGCGTCTTACTGGATGCGGTGAAAAAGGAGTTGGAACGGCCGCCCTTTCGTTTTTATGCGGGAACCAGCTACCGGCACTGTCTGATTTGGGAAAACGGCCGGGTGGCAGAACTGACGCCGCCCCATGATGTGCTGGGGCAGACGATCGGCGCATATCTCCCCAAAGAGCCGCTGCTATATGGAATGATGGAGGAAAGCTATCGTATTTTAAAAGAGCATCCGTTGAATATAGAAAGGAAAAAGAAAGGGCTGCGCCCTGCGAATTGCTGTTGGTTTTGGGGCGCGGGAACCAAACCTGTGTTGGATTCTTTTTCGGAAAAGTACGGAAAAAAAGGAATTATGATTTCCGCAGTGGACTTGTTGAAGGGAATCGCCGTGGGGGCGGGGATGGAGACGGCCTGTGTGGAAGGCGCAAACGGCGGTTTGGATACCAACTATCAGGGAAAGATGGAGGCGGCCTTTTTGGCGCTTACGGAGGGCGGATTTGATTTCGCCTATATCCATGTGGAAGCGCCGGACGAGATGGGACACCAGGGGAGTGTGGAGAAAAAGATACAGGCCATCCAAAACCTGGACCGGTTCATTATCGGCCCGCTTTGGGAAAAGCTGCGGGACCGGGGTACAGATTTTAGGATGCTGGTAATGCCCGACCATCCCACCCCGATTCGGATCCGGACCCATACCGATGCCGAGGTTCCCTATCTTTTGTACGACAGTACGGAGGAAAAAAATACCGATTGGCGTTATAATGAGGCGGAAGCGATTTTGAGCGGGAACTATATCCCGCAGGGCCATGAACTGATGAAATATTTTTTGCAGATTCGATAGACAGGAGACGGAGACGATGAGAAAAGTAGTAAAATTCGGAGGGAGTTCCCTTGCAAGCGCAGAGCAGTTTCGGAAAGTCGGAGAGATCATCCGGGCGGAATCTTCCAGAAGGTTTGTGATTCCCAGCGCGCCGGGTAAGCGCAGCAAAAAGGATACCAAAGTGACGGATATGCTCTATGAATGTTATGCGCTGGCGGAGGCAGGGAAGGATTTTTCCCATGAATTGCGTCTGATACGGGAGCGGTATGAGGAAATCATCGGCGGCCTTGGCCTGGAACTGTCTTTGCAGCAGGAATTTGAAAAAATAGAGAAACAGTTTTTGGATCATGCGGGAAAGGATTATGCGGCTTCCCGGGGAGAGTACTTAAACGGTATTGTGATGGCCGCTTATCTGCAGTATGAGTTTGTGGACGCGGCGGAGGCGGTTTGTTTTAAGGAAAACGGGCAGTTTGACGCCCTCCGCACAAACGAGGTTTTGGGGGAGCGGCTTAAAAACATGCCCAATGCGGTCATCCCCGGGTTTTACGGGGCAAATCCGGACGGCACCATCCGTACTTTTTCCCGGGGCGGTTCGGATATCACGGGCTCCATCGTGGCAAAGGCGGTACACGCCGATGTCTATGAGAACTGGACCGATGTTTCCGGATTTTTGATTGCCGATCCGGGCATTATCCCCAACCCGGAGAAAATCGAAACCATTACTTACCGGGAATTGCGGGAACTTTCCTATATGGGCGCTTCCGTACTGCACGAGGAATCCACTTTCCCGGTGCGCAGCGAGGGGATCCCCATCAATATCCGCAATACCAATGAGCCGGATAACAGCGGGACTTGGATTGTGGAGAGTACCTGTCAGAAATCCAAATTTGTCATTACCGGCATTGCCGGAAAAAAAGGCTTTTGCTCCGTCAATATCGAAAAAGATAAGATGAATTCCGAGATCGGGTTTGGCAGGAAAGTGCTGCAGGCTTTTGAGGATAACGGGATATCCTTTGAGCATGCGCCTTCCGGCATTGATACCATGACGGTTTTCGTGCATCAGGACGAGTTTATGAATAAGGAGCAGAATGTGGTTTCCGCCCTGCACCGGCTGGCGGATCCGGATATGGTGGACATTGAGGGGGATCTGGCCCTGATCGCGGTGGTGGGACGCGGGATGAAGTCCGTCCGGGGAACCGCCGCCCGCATTTTTGCCGCCCTGGCGCATAAAAACATTAATATCCGTATGATTGACCAGGGCTCCAGTGAGCTAAACATCATTATCGGGGTGCGCAACGATGACTTTGAGGAAGCCATCCGCGCCATTTACAACATGTTCGTATTGGTACAGCTCTAACCCTGCCGCCTTGGCAGAGGCGCTGCGATATCGTTTAAGGTTCGGGCCTTTTGACCGCTCTTTTCCCGCCGCAAAGCGTGCTTAGTTCTGCAGGGGGAGACGCTGCCGAAAGGTCCGGATTTTTTATGGGCCGTAGCGCAGGAAAATCGGAAATTTGTACACTTTTCTGATAGAATTGTAACCTTGTGGGATAATAAAGAAATCTCTATAATTTAAATTGACTATTTTACGGGGAGGGCAGGGGTATGCGGATTTTAGTGGTGGACGATGAGCCAAGGCAGCGCAAAGGCCTGATGGACAGCCTGGCCCTGCTCTTTCCCGATGTGGAGGTGGAAGGGGCAAAAAACGGGGAGGATGCCCTAAACAGGATGCGGGAAAAACGGATTGACGTTCTGTTTTCGGATATCCGTATGCCGGGGATGGACGGGCTGGAACTGGTTTCCGGCGCTTTTTTGATGAATCCGGAAGTTTATACGATTTTGGTGAGCGTATATGCGGATTTTGATTATGCGAAAAGGGCGCTGGAATTGGGGGCTTTCGGTTATATTCTAAAACCGGTTTCCCTGGATGCCATTGGGGAAATCATGCGAAAAGTATTCGCCAAAATCAAGGAAAAGCGGAGCAGGCAGCAGGGAACGGATAGCGCATGGCAAAATGCGAGGAATGTTTACGACCGCTATATATTGATGAAGTGGATTCATGAGGATTTGAATGAGCAGGAGCAGTCCTATTTTGCGGATTTTTTTTCCTCTTATGAGCAGGGGCGGCTTTTTGTGATGTCGGTGGATGATCCGGACGGCTCTGCCACCAAGGAGGAGAAGCGGGAAATTACGGAAAATATTTTGGATAAAATTCAGACCGGATTTGGGGAAACACCGGTATTTATCTGCCCGCTTTCCAATATTAAAAACCGGTATTGGGGGATTGCGCCGGATTGGTCCGAGAAAGTTATGCATATTTTTGCCAGACAGGCGAGGGAGGCAAAAAAGGAATATGGGGTTGCGGTATCCTTTATTGTGGGGGAAGCTTACCGCAGTCTGGAACAGTTTCGGCAGGGCTATTTGGATATTTTTGGGTTTTGCCGTTTTTTCTTTTATGCGCCTTTTGAAAAAATATGGAAAACGACGGACTGCGTGAAAAGGGGGGAGTATGTGGCCGGGCTGGAGCGTCGGGATCTTACGCCGGTCATCCAATCCGTAACGGAGGAAAAGGAGGAGGAAATCGCGGACTATTTGTGCGGGATTTTTGCGGAAGTCGTCCGGCAGATGCCGGATCCGCAGTACATGGTGGAAGCCATGGGAAATATACTCACGCGGGTTCTTCTGGCTTCCGGGGAACTGCTGCTGGCCGATGACTTTGAAATTCTGCGCGGCTTTATCATAGAATTGAAGGCGAAGGATACGTTTTTGGGATTTAAAAGCAGCGTATACCGCTTTTTCTACGAACTGCTCAACGCCTGCCGGCAGGGAAGGAGGAGCCTTTCCCCGATCCGCCAGGCAATATTGTATATTGAGAAAAATTATGCAAAGGATCTGAGTCTGCATGACCTGGCGGAAAAATTCAATTACAGTTCCAATTACTTCAGTACCCTGTTTAAAAATGAG
>DERU01000164.1:4929-11197 GCA_002361095.1 Lachnospiraceae bacterium UBA3332 | reverse complement strand
AGTACCCTGTTTAAAAATGAGACGGGGGAAAATCTGGTTTCTTATGTGAACCGGATCCGGCTGGCCAGGGCGGAGGAACTGATCAGGACGACCAAATGGAGCAACTGCGAAATTGCGGACAGGGTCGGTATCCGGGACTATAAGTATTTTAACCGTCTGTTTAAGAAAAACCATGGCTGTTCGGTGAGCGAGTACCGCAAAAGGTATTGGAAAGGGCAGACCTGATATACACATAAAAACGCATGGAAATGAGGGAAAAAGTGAGGAGATGGGTTTGGGGGCGGATTGAAAGAATATCCTTAAAAAACCGCATTATTTTGCTTGTGCTTGTATTCGGCATCCTGCCGATGCTCTTTTTTTCGTCGGTTTCTTATTTCAGTTCCAAACGGCAAATTGTGGAGAACGCGAAAAGCAATTTGATGCAAAATGTAAAAAAGAACAATGAACTGATCACGAACTATTTGGAGCGGGTGGAAGAGGCCGGTTTGATGTTTACCATTGATCCTGCGCTTGAGGCTGTCATGAATTCGGATCCGCCGTCCATGAAAACGGAAGTCCTGCACCAAAACCTGGCCATTAAAGAATGCATGAATAAATATTTTCTCGGGATTCCGAAGGTATTTTCGGCGCATTTGTATACGGACTATTACAGAATGGTGGGCAATTATACAATTTCCAATTATAAACCGCCCATGTATGTGCCTTACGATGATTTTACAAAGTCTTTCCTCTATGAACAGGCGGCGGAGGCGAAAGGCAAAATGCGGTGGATTCCCACCTACCGCTTTGAGGAGGCCTATGAAGTGCCGGAATATGAAGGCGTTGCATATGACTATGAATATTTGTTTTCGGCCGTCAAGCAGGTCAATTGTGTCCGGGACAAGGACAGGCCGTCCCCGGTGCTCATTATCAGCTTTCGGCCGTCTTTTTTTGAGGATATTCTGGAGTCCCGGGAAGAACTCGGGCTGCCGGAGGCGCCGGAATATTACATTGTGGATGAGGCGGGGTGCGTGGTGTATGACAGTAAGCAGGAAAGCCTTTCGCAAAAAAGCGATATTGCCGTAAGGCTCGGGCTCACCCAAAAAAGCGGGGCAAAACTGGTGCGCGACCAGGGAGTAAAGTATCTGGCGGCGTATGATACCCTTGGGCTGATGGGGTGGAAACAGATTATTTTGGTACCCGAAAAATCTTATATCAGTTCCCTGAGCGCGATTCCGAGGGCGCTGTTTGTAACGTCCCTGACGGTTTCCGCAGTATTTATTCTTTTGGTCGGCGGGATGGTAAACGGTATGATGAAAGCAATCCATCTCCTTTTGAACGGCATGAACCGTCTGGGAAGCGGGGAATTCCATCTGCATCTGCCCCGCACACATGACAGCGAAATGAATATGCTGGTGGACAAATTCAATGAAATGGATGAACGGATTTGTACACTGATTCAAAATAATTACGAGATGCATATCCGGGAGAAGGAAGCGCAGCTGGCGGCGCTCAACATGCAGCTTAACCCTCATTTTCTCTATAATACGCTCAATACCATCAACGCCATGGCAATCAGCAATAAACAGCTGGAGATCAGCAGGGCGATTGTCAGTCTGTCGAAAATGATGCAGCATACCCTATCCGTGGAGGGGGAATGCTGCAGGCTGTGCGAGGAGATCGACGGCCTGATGGATTATTTTGAATTGATGAAATTCCGGTTTATGGATGCCTTTGAAGTGAGGCTGGATATTGAGGAGGCCCTTATGCAGACTTGGGTGCCGCGGCTCATTTTCCAGCCCCTCATTGAAAATGCGATTGTGCATGGTTTTGCGGATTTGGAAAAGGGGGGCGTGATTTTGATAAAAGGGAGGACGGATACGGACGGGATGCGCAGCTTTTGGGTGGAGGATAACGGCAGGGGGTTCGACGGGGAATCCAGGGAAAAACAGTCGCATTTTGGAATCCGCAATGTGCGGCACAGGCTGGAACTTCTCTACGGGGCAAAGCAGGAATTTCACATTTCCTCCAAGGCTGGGAAAGGAACGGTGGTGTGGTTTCGGATTCCGTAAAAAATCCCTCATTTGCGTAAAAAAATCCGCTTATGCACTTCCGGGGCAGTCTCATGGGAAAAGAAAAGCACATTTTTGGATACAGGACGGTAAAATGTGCAAAAAGGAAGAAGTTTTGTGAGTATGCCTATAGCCTTTTGTCTCCTATACTGGAGAAGTAAAGCGACGGTACGGTTCTTGGACAACCGCGGCTGCGGATCCCGGACAGGGCCGGACGGTTGCAGAAAAAAGGAGGAAACGGTATGAAAAAAAGAGTTTTGACAAGCGCGCTTTTTCTGGCGGCGGCCTTGGCGGTCAGCGCATGCGGCAACAAAGAGCAGACAGGGGCGCAGGACGGCGGCAGCGCGGGGAAAGTGACTGACAGCAGTGTGGCGGAAAAGGGGGATACACAAGAGGACAGCGCACAGGCAGGGGATAAGGTAAAAATCCGCTATGCGTATTGGGGATCCACATTTGAAAACGAAGCGATGCAGAATATCGCAAGAAAATATGAAAGCCTGCATCCGGGTGTGGAGATCGAATGCATTTATATCCCGAATGCGGATTATACCACCAAAATGTCCGCGATGATCGCATCGGGGGACGAACCGGATATTGCGAACCTGTTTGCCAGCGATTTTATGGTATGGGCGGAACAGGGCCGGCTGGTGAACATTGACGAATGGATGGAAAAAGATGAGCGGTACCGCTATGAGGATTTTATTCCGAACTGTTTCTTCGAGGTGCAAAACGGGGAAATTGCGGGAAGGAGTATCGCCAATGAACTGATGCAGCTTTACTATAATGTGGATTTGTTTCAGGAGATGGGGGTGGAGCCGCTGCCCGCTAACCCGCAGGAGGCGCTGACCTGGGAGGAATTCGTGACCGTCTGCCAGAAGCTGACGGTGGATGTGAACGGCAATAATGCCTTGAGCCCGGACTTTGATCCCGAAAAGATCAGGACGTACGGAATTGATTTCCAGAAGAGCAGCGCGGTATGGTCGGCTTTCGTGTATCAGAATAACGCCCCGGTGCTCAGTGAGGACGGCAGCGAGTATAAGATGGACGACCCGGCTTCCGTGGAAGCGATCCAAAAGCTGGGCGACCTGATCAATGTATACCATGTGGCGCCGGATCCGCTGACGGCTTCCTCCACCAATATGAGTACGACCTCTTCCCTGCAGTCGAAGCAGGTCGCGATCATCTGTGACGGAACGTGGACAAATTTGGATTTATCCTCCATTGATATCAACTATGATGTGGCATGCCTGCCCAAAATGTCCGGGGAACCGTGTTTTTCTTCTGCGACTTCGGTATGTTCCATTTTCAATACCTGTGAAAATGTGGATGTGGCGTGGGATTTCTACATGTTCCTGGCAGATCCGGATAATGCAATTGAACTGTATTCTTCCGGTTTGTGGATGCCTTTGATGATCAAATATTATGAGGACGAGGAACTGATCGCCAAATGGGCGGATCCGGAAACGACCTCCCATACGGATGGGTTCCGGGAATGTGCGGTGGAATATACCAAATATCCCAATAAGCTGAATCCGGAAACTTGCGTGATCGGATGGACCAAGCTGGACGCCGTAATTTCCAGCGCGCTGGACAGCGTGTGGATGGGGGAAAAGACGGCGCAGGAAGTACTCACGGAAATCAAACCGTCCGTGGAAGAACTGGTGAAGGGCTATATCAAAATGAAGTAATTTTATCATAGTTGCTTTTTCGGCGCCGTATGGACGATGGGTTTTTGGCCAGCGGCGCCGGTTGTGTAAAGAGGGATACAGATGAAAAGAAAAGTAGGGAAAAAACAATTGCATGATGAAATATCCGGCTGGATTTTTGTGGCGCCGGCGGTTCTGGGTTTTTTGCTTTTGACGATTGTGCCGATGCTGATCAGCCTTTATTACAGTTTTTGTGAATTCGACGGGGTATCTGTACCACGTTTTACCGGGTTTGACAATTATACCCGACTGTTTACCGGCAAAGATCCGTTTTTCAAAAGCGCGGTGATCGCAACTGTCAGTTATACCGTCATAGGCGTGCCCGTTTATCTTGTATACAGCCTGACTTTGGCCATGATGGTACATCTTGCGGTCAGGGCGAAGGGGTTTTTCCGCACAGCCCTCTTCCTGCCCTCGGTGATTCCGGCCATTGCATCCTGCCTGCTGTGGAAATGGATGTGCGATCCGTCTTTGGGTGTTCTCAACAATACGTTGAAAATGTTTGGGATTTATACGAAGATGCGCTGGTTTTACAGCAGCGAAACCGTGATCGTTACCTTTATCCTGATGTGGATGTGGGGGTGCGGTACGACGATGGTAGTCATGCTGGCGGGACTGGAAGATGTGCCCAAGTCTCTATATGATGCGATGAAAGTGGATGGGGGAGGCGCTGTGGCGGGCTTTTGGCATGTCACGTTACCCATGATTTCGCCGTCGCTTTTGTTTTGCGTGATCGTCAGTTTTGTGAACGCGATCCAGTGTTTTGTACCGGCGTATTCTATCACAAACGGGGGCCCGAACAACCGTTCCTTGTTTTATTTGTTTTATATGTACCGGGAGGCTTTTTCCTTTTCCAACATGGGCGGGGCCTGCGCGATTGCCTGGCTGCTCTTTCTGGTACTTCTTGTGATGACGCAGCTGATATCGCTGGCTGCAAACAAATATGTTTATTATGGAGGGGAATAGGATGCGTAGGAGAAGAAAAAAAGGGATTCGGCGGACGGTGCTCCATATAGTGCTGGCTTTGATAACTTTGCTGACCCTGTTTCCGTTTTACTGGATGCTTCGGACTTCCGTGATGAACCTTGGGGATATTTTTGCCATACCGCTGATTTTCGTTCCCAGAAAGGTGGAATGGGAGCATTACCGGGAGGCGTTTTCTGTGTTTCCGCTGGGACGTTATTTTCTCAATTCCTGCCTAATAACGGTGTTGGCCACTGCCGGGGCCCTGCTTTCCTCCTCGCTTTGTGCGTTCGGGTTTTCCAGGATCCGCTGGAGGGCCAGGGAATGGGTGTTTACCGTGACGCTTTCGAGTATGCTGCTGCCGGTGGCGGTGACGATTATCCCCACGTTTTTGCTTTGGAGGAAAGTAGGGGTGACGGACTCTTATCTGCCCCTGATCGCCCCGTGGTGGCTGGGGGGAGGCGCCATGCATATTTTTTTGCTGCGGCAGTTTTTCAGGACGATTCCGCTGGAACTGGATGAATCGGCAAAGGTGGACGGAGCGTCCTACTGGCAGATTTACAGCAGGATTATCCTGCCGTTATCCAAACCGGCCATGATGGTGGTGATGATTTTTGCATTTACCGCGTCCTGGAACGATTTTTTGAGTCCGATCATTTATTTAAACAGCCAGAAGAAATATACCATGTCCATCGGGCTGCAGCTGTTTATGACCGCCTACCAGACTTCGTGGAACCAACTCATGGCTGCCGCAGTGGCGGCGGTTCTGCCCTGTGCGCTGCTGTTTCTGGCGGGGCAGCGCCACATCGTCGGTGGGATCAACATTACCGGAATCAAAGGATAGGGGGATAAGACAATGAAAATACAGGACAGCCGGATGGGAGAGGGATTTTGGAAAGAACGCCAGAAACTGATTGCGGACAGGGTGATTTACCGGCAGTACGAGATTTTAAACGGGAGCCGGGAAGGACTTATACCAGGGCAGTATAGCAATGTCCTGGAAAATTTCCGGATTGTCGCCGGGCTGTCCGGAAAGAAATTCGAGGGCGGTGTATGCGGCGACAGCGAGTTGGGCAAATGGATAGAAGCTGCGGCTTTGAGTATACATAATTTCCCCGACAGGAAACTGACAGGACTGGTGGAGGAAATTACCGGGCTTTTGGAGGCCGCGCAGGAGGAGGACGGATATTTAAATACCTATTATCAGGCGCTGATGCCGGACAGGAAATTTACGCATTTTGCGTTCAGCTGTGAACTTTATAATATGGGACATCTGATGGAGGCCGCCGCCGCCTGGTATGAAGCGACGGGGAACGGGAGGCTGTTGGCCGTTCTGTGTAAAACGGCGGATCTTTTATGCAGCGTTTTTTCGGAAGGAATGCCGGAGGGGGCCTGCGACGGGCATCCGGAAATCGAACTGGGGCTTTTGAAGCTGTACCGGGTGACCGGTTTGGAACGCTACAAGAAGCTGGCGCTGAGTTTTGTCAAAGAAAGGGGAAGACGGCCGGATTTCTTTTTGGATGAAAAAAATCTTGGGGGAACCGGAAA
>DERU01000164.1:3226-4694 GCA_002361095.1 Lachnospiraceae bacterium UBA3332 | reverse complement strand
CCGACCGCTGGTTTGGCCCCGATTATCATCTGGCGCATAAGCGGGTGGCCGATCAGCGGGAAGCGGACGGTCATGCGGTAAAACTGTGCTATTTATATACGGCAGTAACGGAATTGATTTTGGCGGGGGAATTGCCAAAGGATACTTACGGTGCGGCAGTGGATGCGGTTTGGGAGAATATGGTGCAAAAGCGTATGTATGTGACCGGGGGAATCGGTTCCCAGGCCTATGCGGAGCGGTTCACCAAAGATTATGATCTGCCGTCCGAAAGGGGATATCTGGAAACCTGCGCGTCCGTTGCGGTATGTATGTGGGCGGAAAAAATGTTGGATTACCACCAGGACGCAGGATATGCAGACGTCTATGAATGGGAACTTTATAACGGTGTTTTGGCAGGCTGGTCGCTGGACGGGAACACGTATCATTATGCCAATACGCTCCGTTACCGCAAGAAAATTACGGGTTACCGGCAGGATTGCGCCCATGTGGAAGGACAGCGGCAGCCATGGTTTGCCTGCGCCTGCTGCCCGTCGAATCTTTTGCGTCTGATCGGAAACCTCGCGCGGGATTGTATCCGAATCCGGGACGGTGTGGTATATGTGGATTTATACATGGGTGCGCAGGTGTCTGCAAAGGCGCCGGACGGGCGGTTTGACATCCGCATGGAAACCCGGTATCCCTATGAAGGGGAGGTAGGCTTTACCGTGGGGACCAATAGGGCGGAGGAAGTAGAACTGGCCTTGCGGATTCCGGCCTGGTGCAGGCATTATGCAGTCCGGGTAAACGGTGAAAGCATCCCAAACCAGGTTCGGAAAGGATATGCCCGTATCCGGCGGCGCTGGAAAGACGGCGATTTTGTCCATCTGTCCCTTGTGCAGGAGTACCGGTTTCTTTTTGCCGACGGACATTTGTGGGAACAGAGCGGGAAAGCGGTGCTGACAAAAGGGCCGCTGGTGTACTGCGCAGAGGGAACGGACAATGAAGAACTTGCCCTGTTGAGTTATTGGACAGGGACTGCGTTTACGGAATCGGAAAAAGAAATGGCGGGAAAAACGATTCCGGCAGTCCGGTGTATGGGACTGCGGCAGACGGACAGCGCAGAACTTTACCGGTTTGCAGAACCCAAAACGGAGCCGGTGGAATTGACGGCCATTCCTTATTTTGCATGGGGCAACAGGGGGGAAACCGATATGGAGGTATGGCTGCCCTATCGGAATACGCTGCCTGATATGTCGTAACCTTTTGGCCCCGGTGCCATGTCGTGGATGCATGATCCGGGGCCGTCCCTGCCGGATGGTGGACCGGCGCAATAAGAACCTAAAACCGGTGTAACGGTTAAGGGTTGTTTTTATTCTCTTTTTTCTTATACAGGACATACTCCTGAGGCGCATATAGCGTATATTTTTTAAAAACGGTAGAAAAGTAGCTGCTGTCGGAAAATCCCAAAAGCATAGCGGTTTCCGTGGAA
>DERU01000164.1:1946-2918 GCA_002361095.1 Lachnospiraceae bacterium UBA3332 | reverse complement strand
AGCATAGCGGTTTCCGTGGAAGATTTTCCGTTTTCCAAAAGGGTTTTGGCAGATTCGATTTTCTGATGATTGATATATTGCCTTGGAGATACGCCAAGCTGTTTTTTGAACTTTTGTTTAAACTGGGAGCAGGAGAGTCCTGCTACGTCCGCCAAAAGTTCCAAAGGCAGTTCCTCCGTAAGGTTTTCGCCGATATAAGCAAGTACACTTTGGATATCGGCGGAAACAGGGGAGGATTCCCGCTTGGAGTATGCCAGGATTATGTGCAGGAACAACTGAAGCAGCGTTGCAATCAGATAGGGATCTTCCCTCCGGAAGGCTAAGGAAAATGCCTTTTCCATAAGGGGGAGGGTCTTTTTCAGTTCTGTTTTGATGACGCGGCGGGAAATGGACATAAGCCTCTGTATCAGTTCTTTTGCTGCGGCCGGCGCCAGAAAAAGGAAATCGTTTGTCCGGCTTACATCCAGCTGGAACCAGTAGAGTTCCCCGACGGTAATGGGCTGACGGTTGGTGCCGTGGACTTCGTTTGGAAAGGAGACGAAGACTTCCCCACCGGAGAAAGGAAAGGTTTTTTCACGGGTGGAAAAGGAAAAGGTACCCTGTACCGGAAAGGAGAACTCAAATGCGTGCGCATGGTAATGCCAGTTCAGGGAAGGCGTGGCATTGTAGCTTGTGTGGTGTCCGAACATACGAAGGCCCGGGATGTGAAGCTGGGCTTCGGTGAGTATAATACGGTCCTTTTGTACGGTGTATTCGTCGCGCCAATCTGAAAACTTTTCCATAGAAACACCACCTTTCCGGAAAGAATACCTTAAATCTGTACGGTGCATTAAATTGATGGAAATACGATTTCAAAAATTATATAATAGGGGAAAACCAATGTCAATCGCACAAAAAGGAAAGGCACGGAAACCGGTAACAGTCCAGCCCCAATGGCAGCAGTGTAAAGCGGGAGGCAGGCACACGGACCGG
>DERU01000164.1:0-1595 GCA_002361095.1 Lachnospiraceae bacterium UBA3332 | reverse complement strand
TCCGAAACGGGAAATTCTCCGCCGGCCTCCTTCCGTTCCGGACGTAAAATGGATTTCCATGAAAGAAAGGACGGATAGGAGTTATGTTTGAACCGGATTATCGTAATATTGTGGCCAGCGCCAGAAATAAGGAGGTAAAGCGGCCGCCGCTGTATGAGCATAACGTGGATTTTGGGAAAATAGGGGAGATCACCGGGGTGGATATGATGTCCCTGTGGCAGGGGGACGAGCGGGAACTGGAAGAATTTTTCCGGGTATACTGCAAATTTTTCAGGGATCACGGATACGATGTGGTGACTTTTGAGGCATGCATCGGACAGGTGATGCCGGGGGCAGGCGCGTTGGGGGACAGCCGGGTGGTACCGGTGATTCAGGATGAGGAAGATTTTAAGAATTATCCCTGGGAGGAGATTGCGCATTACTATTTTGAAGCCAACGCCAAATATTTTAAAGCCCTCAGAAAAGCGCTGCCGCAAGGGATGAAAGCCATTGGCGGCGTTGGCAACGGTGTCTTTGAGTGCGTACAGGATTTGACCGGATATCAGAATCTGTGTTATATCAAGGCAGATGACGAGGAACTTTATCAGGCGCTGTTTCAAAAGGTAGGGGAAATGAGTTTCGGCATCTGGAAACGGTTTTTGCAGGAATATTCCGATGTGTATTGTGTGCTGCGGTTCGGGGATGATCTTGGGTATAAGAGCAATTCCCTGCTTTCCACAGAGGATATCAAAAACCTGATTCTTCCCCGGTATAAACCCATCGTGGACCTGGCGCATGGTTATCAGAAACCTTTCCTGCTGCATTCCTGTGGAAAGATTTTTAATGTGATGGACGAACTGATTGGCTGGGTGGGAATTGATGCCAAGCATTCCAACGAGGATCAGATTGCAATGTTTCCGGAATGGGTGGAACGGTACGGAGACCGTATCGGCAATTTCGGAGGCTTTGACATGGATGTGGTGTGCAGTTATGGCAGGGAGGAACTGAAGGAATATATGCTGGATATCATGAAAAAGTGTGAACATTGCGGCGGAATCGCATGGGGAACCGGGAACTCCATTCCGGCCTATGTCCCGGCGCAAAATTACCTGAATATGATTGAAATTGTGCGGGAATACAGGGGGGATTACCGATAGGCGCTTGGACTTTACGCATAGAATCCAACAAAGGACAGGAGGTTGGGGACGGATGGGAGGAACTGGTTTCCAGGGCGGAGTCCATGGTGGCAGAGGCGGAGCAGGAAGGAATGCTGACGGACCATGCTGGATATTTTAAAGGAGTATCCGGAATACAAATTTTCCCAGTCCCAGGCATCGGTTTACCGGATTGTGGAGCAGTATGCGCCCAAACTGCTTGCGCCAATCCGCAGATATATCAAGGAGGGACGCTGGGAGGTGACCGCTTCCACTTGGGTGGAGGCAGATAAAAATATGCCTGTGGGAGAAAGTTTTGCGCGCCATGCCCTTTATACAAAATCTTATCTGGCGGATTTGCTGGATCTTGATCCGGACACCCTCAATATCGACTTTGAACCGGATACCTTTGGGCACAGCCGTAACGTTCCGGAGATTGATATCCGTTCCGGGGTAAAATAT
>DERU01000166.1 GCA_002361095.1 Lachnospiraceae bacterium UBA3332 | reverse complement strand
GCTGTGGAGGCATATAATCATAGGGACAGAAAGTACGGTCTTTTGAAGGAGGAGTAGCATGTTTTGGGTGAGGTTGAAAAGCAGCGCGGTTTTGGTGGTGCTGGCGCTCCTGCTTTTGCTGACCGGGGGCAGTCTGCTGGGCGCTGCGGCGGCCACGCTCTCCGTCATCGCGTACCGGGAACTGATGCATGCCTGTAAGGTAGAGAAGGACGGAAAAGCGGGGCTTTTGGAATATGTGGGTTACGCGGGCATCTTTCTGTACTATTTGACAATGATGCTGACAAAAAATTTTATGTGGGGGGCAGGCTGTCTGGTGCTGCTTTTTTTAGCGCAGATGGGACTGTACGTGTTCCGGTTTCCGCGCTATCACGCGGAACAGGTAATAACCTCCTGCTTTTGCGCGCTGTATCCGGCCGTGCTTTTTTCGTATGTGTACCTGACCCGGGAACTGCAGTATGGCGCGTATCTGGTGTGGATGATTTTCATCAGTTCCTGGATATGCGATACCTGTGCGTATTTAGCGGGAATGGCTTTCGGAAAACATAAACTGGCGCCGGTGTTAAGCCCCAAAAAGTCGGTGGAGGGCGCAGTGGGGGGCGTGGCCGGTTCGGCCCTGATCAGTGCGCTGTTTGCCTGGATTTTCCTGACGCCCCTGACAGGGACGGCGGGGACGGCGGGAGCGGCGGCCCTGATCGGGGCGGCCGGCGCGGTGATTTCCCAGATCGGGGATCTGGCAGCCTCCGCGATCAAACGCAATCACGATATCAAAGATTACGGAAAACTCATTCCCGGACATGGAGGAATTATGGACCGCTTTGACAGTGTGCTTTTTACGGCTCCGATTATTTACTATTTGTCGGTGGCGGTTCTGCAGGTGGGGCATTAAACGGCGGTTGCATCGGGAGGAATGCAGAAGATGAAAAAAATAGCGATTTTGGGTTCTACCGGATCCATCGGCACACAGACGCTGGAGATTGTCCGCAATCAGCCCGATTTGTGTGTGACCGCGCTGGCGGCAGGGCAAAATGTGGATCTGATGGAAAAGCAGATCCGGGAATTTGGGCCTTTGCTGGCCGGAATGTGGAATTTGGAGGCGGCGGCCGATTTAAAAACCCGTGTGGCGGATTTGCCGGTGCGGGTAGTGGGCGGTATGGAAGGGCTTTTGGAGATCTGCTCCATGGCGGAGTGCGACATGGTGGTGACGGCGGTGGTGGGGATGATCGGAATCCGGCCCACGATCACGGCCATCACCCATAAAAAGGACATTGCCCTTGCAAATAAGGAAACGCTGGTGACGGCGGGGCACATCATTATGCCGCTGGCAAAAAGGGAGGGAGTCTCCGTCCTTCCGGTGGACAGCGAGCACTCGGCTATTTTCCAGTCCCTGCAGGGGCGTGGGGATAACGCGGTGCGCAGAATTCTGCTTACCGCCTCCGGAGGACCTTTCCGGAATAAAACGGAGGAAGAACTGCGCCGGATGACCCTGGAGGACGCATTGCGGCATCCCAACTGGTCCATGGGAAAGAAAGTTACCATTGACTCGGCGTCTCTGGTGAACAAAGGATTGGAGGTTATGGAAGCCAGGTGGCTTTTTGACACGGCACTGGAGCAGATCCAGGTGGTGATCCATCCGCAGAGCATTCTGCATTCCGCCGTGGAATATGAGGACGGCGCGGTGATCGGGCAGCTGGGTCTGCCGGATATGAAGCTTCCTATTCAGTATGCGCTTTTGTATCCGCAAAGAAGGCCCATGCCCATGCCTGCGCTGGATTTGTTTGCGGTCGGGCAGCTTACCTTTGAAAAGCCGGATACCAAACGTTTTCCCGGTTTGGAACTGGCGTACCGCGCAGCGACCCTGGGCGGCAGTATGCCTACGGTTTTCAATGCGGCCAATGAAATGGCGGTGAAGCTGTTTATGGAAAAAAAGATCCGTTTCACCCGGATCCCGGAGATTATTGAGGCCGCCATGCATAACCACCGGACAGTTGCAAATCCTACGGTGGAAGAAATTTTGCAGGCGGAGACGGAAGTTTACGAATTTACGGAAAAGTTTATGCAAGGCGGGACAGACACCGTTTGAAATCTGGCAGGCAGGAGAGGGAGCATTGATTCAGACAGTACTTATTTTTCTTTTGATTTTCTTTGTGATTGTTATGGGACACGAATTCGGGCATTTCTTGCTGGCGAAGGTAAACGGGATTCGGGTCAATGAATTTGCCATCGGCATGGGGCCGAAGATAACCCATTTTAAAAGAGGGGAAACCGATTATGTACTGCGCCTTTTGCCGTTGGGCGGCGCCTGCATGTTTGAGGGAGAGAACGGATTGGACGCAAAAGAGGGCGGGGCAGAAAAGGGGAATTTTCAGAATGCCTCCGTATGGGTCAGGATTTCCACCGTGGCGGCAGGGCCGGTTTTTAATTTTGTGCTTGCGTTTTTGTTTGCCGTGATGGTGGCGGGATACGCGGGTGTGGACCTGCCCGTGCTGGGCGATGTGATTGCAGGATCGGCGGCGGAAGCGGCGGGTATGCAGGCGGGGGACCGGATTACGCGTTTTAACGGCAAGGTCAGGATTGCGAGGGAAATTCAGCTGGAAATGGGACTGAACCGGAACGGGGATCCGGTGACAGTGGAATATGTCCGTGACGGGGAGACATACCGGACGGTTTTAACGCCGCAATATGACGAGGCGGAAGGCAGATATCTGGTAGGGTTTTACAATTATGCGCAATATGCGGAGGCCAAAGGGCTCAATCTGCTCCGGTACGGGTGGTACCAGCTTCGTTTCTGCATGAAAAATTCCGTGATGAGCGTTGTTGCGCTGGTGCAGGGAAAACTGACCAAGGACGATGTGGCAGGCCCGGTGGGGATGGCCCAGATCGTCAACGAGGTGGTGGAGGAGACTGCGCCGGGCGGTGTGCTTTTGGTGTTCATGAACATGGTAAATCTTGCCATGCTGCTGTCGGTCAGCCTGGGGGTCATGAATCTTTTGCCTCTGCCGGCGCTGGACGGCGGCAGGCTGTTGTTTTTGCTTCTGGAAGTGATCCGGGGTAAACCGATTCCGCCGGATAAGGAGGGCGTTATCCATTTTGCGGGTTTTGTGCTTTTGATGATCCTGATGGTGTTTGTGCTGTTCAACGATATCCAGAGGATCCTGCGCTAGAGCGTGTTTGAAACACGCTCCGGAATTGGGAGGAACCGGTGGAAAAAAATTTAACTTCCGGCAGTGTGTTTCGGAATATGCTTCGGTTCGCACTGCCGTATTTGTTTTCTTCGTTTTTACAGACATTGTACGGTATGGCCGATTTGTTTATCATCGGGCGGTTTGGCGGTGTGGATGCGATCACGGCGGTTTCCGTGGGCAGTCAGGTGATGCATATGCTGACGGTAATGATCGTCGGCCTGGCCATGGGTTCCACCGTGACCATCGGACAGGAAGTGGGCGCGGGCCGCAGCCGGAAGGTCTGTGAGGCCGTCGGCAACACCGTCATACTGTTTATGGCTGTTGCGGCGGCGGTGACGGTAGCGCTTTTGGCTTGTGTCAGACCGGTGGTGGCCCTGATCGCCACCCCGGCCGAGGCGGTATCGGGCGCAGTGGCGTATCTGACGGTCTGCTTTGCGGGAATTCCGTTTATCACGGCCTACAATATCCTCAGTTCCGTTTACCGGGGATTGGGGGATTCCAAAAGTCCCATGTATTTTATTGCGGTGGCCTGTGTGATAAATATTGTTCTGGATTATCTGTTCATCGGCGTTTGGCATCTGGGCCCGATGGGCGCGGCGCTTGGGACAACCCTTTCGCAGGCTGTCAGCGTGGTGACGGCACTTGCGGCGATGCGTGGGCAAAAGACGGGAATGGTTTTCAAAAGGGAGCATTTCAGGCCGCAAAAGAGGGTGATGGCAAAAATGCTGGGGATCGGCATTCCGGTGGCTATGCAGGACGGTTTTATCCAGATCGCTTTTCTTGTCATAACGGTGATTGCCAACCGCAGGGGACTGCATGACGCGGCGGCCGTGGGAATCGTGGAAAAAATGATCGGGGTAGTATTTTTGGTACCTTCCGCCATGCTTTCCGCAGTCTCGGCGCTTTGCGCGCAGAACATCGGGGCAGACCGGCATGACAGGGCGGAACAGACCCTGCGGTATGCTTTGGCATTGACGTTCTTTTACGGATTGGCGGTGTCGCTTTTGATACAAATATGCGCGGGGCAGGCGGTGGGATTGTTTACGCAGGATGAAGCCGCGATTCTGTTGGGGAGCCAGTACATCAGGGGATATATTTGGGATTGCATTTTTGCGGGCGCCCATTTTTGCTTCAGCGGATACTTTTGCGCGTATGGTATGTCGGGTATTTCGTTTTTACATAATTTTTGTTCCATCGTCCTGGTGCGTGTGCCGGGAGCATATCTGGCATCCCGCTTTTTTGCGGATACGCTCTTTCCCATGGGACTTGCGGCTCCGGGCGGTTCCCTGCTGTCCGTGCTGATCTGCGTGGCGGCATTTATATGGATGAGACGCCGTATGGGAAAAAACAAAATTCCGGTGGAGGATGTTGGGGCGGGTACTTTTTGATTCCCACATGAATGTATGACAGGCGCCTGCGGGCAGGCGGCCGGACAGGAGAGGACATGGAGAGACTGCGGTATCATTTTGAACCCCAAAAAGGTTGGATCAACGATCCCAACGGATTGATTTATTACAAGGGAAAGTATCATGCTTTTTTCCAGCATTATCCCTATGCGCCCCATTGGGGGCAGATGCACTGGGGACATGCGGTGAGCGGTGATTTGGTGCATTGGGAGGAATTACCCATTGCGCTGTATCCCGACCAGCCTTACGAGGATACGGGCGGCTGCTTTTCCGGCAGCGCGGTGGAGAAGGACGGGGATCTGTATCTGATATATACTTCCGTTTCCCGCGCGTTTGGACAGACCCAGTCCGTGGCGGTGAGCCATGACGGACTGCATTTTGAAAAATATGCCAAAAATCCGGTAATCGATCATTTCCCTGCAGAGGCAAGCTGCGACTTTCGGGATCCGAAGGTGACATGGATGCACGGCGCTTACTATATGGTGACGGCTTCCGGAAAGGACGGCGTGGGGAAAATCCTTTTGTACCGTTCGGCGGATCTGTTTACCTGGGAGTATCTGGGCGTGCTGTTGGAAGGCATCGAATTTGGAGGCGTTTTGGAATGTCCGGATTTTTTCCCATTTGCAGGGAAGTATCTGCTGCTGTTTTCCCAGATGGGCAGGAATACAAAATCCACCATGTTTGTGTACGGGGATTTCGACGGACGGCAGTTTACGCCTGTCTCGTACCACACTCCGCAAATCGGCCCGCATTTTTATGCGCCCCAGACTTTTTTGGACGAAAAAGGCCGCAGGATTCTCATCGGCTGGCTGCATAACAAGAACGAAGCCTTGAACGGAGACGCCGATTACGCCGGGGCTTTCACCATCCCCTGTGAACTGCAAATGCGGCAGGGAAAGCTTTGTATGTTTCCGGTGGAGGCATGCGGCAAATTGCTTGCGGATGCCGACCCGTTGGTAAAACGGGAGGAAAAAAGGCTGGTTTTGGAGGCGGAAAATGTGGATTTCCCGCTGGTTTTTGAGGGACAGGTACGGGACGTGAAGGTTTTGCGGGATACAAAGACCGTGGAGGTGTTTGTAAACGGTGGGGAGGCCGCGTTTACCTACTGGTTTGAAAAGCCATGAAGATCGACAGACTGATCGGAATTTTGGCGGTTTTGCTGCAAAAAGATGTGGCGACGGCGCCGGAACTGGCAGAGCGGTTTGAAGTTTCCAGAAGAACCATCAACCGGGATGTGGAAGCTTTGTGCAAGGCGGGAATCCCACTGGTTACCAGGCAGGGGATCCACGGCGGCATTTCCATACTGGAAAACTATAAGATGGACAAAACCCTGCTGACCGCGTCCCAGATGCAGGATATTTTGGCCGGGCTCCGCAGCCTGGACAGCGTCAGCGGTACAAACCGCTACGGACAGCTTATGGAAAAACTGTCGGCGGGATCTTCTGACTTTATGACGGGCGGGCAATCCGTATTGATTGACCTTTCCTCCTGGTATAGGTCTTCCCTCGCCCCCAAAATCGAACGGATCCGGGAGGCGATTGACGGCTGCCGGGAATTGGAATTTGATTACTATTCGCCCAAGGGGGAAAGTATGCGGAGGATAGAACCGTATTACCTGATTTTCCGCTGGGCTTCCTGGTATGTCTGGGGGTGGTGCACAAAGCGGAGGGATTTTCGGCTGTTCAAACTTAACCGTATGGACAGGCTTTGTCTGACGGAGATTGTTTTTGCAAAAAGGGCGTTATCCTGGCCGGATTTGGATAACGGGAGGATTTTTCCCGGGGGAATCCGGGTGAAGGTTTTATTTGAGCCAAGCTGCAAATGGCGGCTGGTGGAGGAATTTGGGACAGGATGCTTTGAGGAACAGGAGGACGGGAGACTGTTGTTTTGCGCGGATTATACCGACAAGGAAAATCTGGTATCATGGCTCATGACTTTTAGGGAGCGGGCCGAACTGTTGGAACCGGAAGCCATCCGGCAGGAAATCCGTGAGGCATTAAAACGCACCCTGGAAAAATATGAGGGGTGACCGGCAAATTGTTTCGTTTTGTCACGAAACTGTAACTTTTTTATGCTATCATAAAAAGAAAAGGCGGAAATTTGTTTTGGTTGATTTATGTTACATTGAGGATGATCCGAATATCGCATGTGCCGTAAAAGAATATCTGGAACAAAAAGATTGCAGGGTGACGGTATGTACGACGCTTGCGCAGGCGAAACAGGTATTGCAGGCACATGTGCCCAGCCTTGTTCTGCTTGACCGGAATATGCCGGACGGACGCGGGGACAGCTTGTGCCGGTGGATCCGCAGCAACCGGAAAGAATTGCCGGTCATTTTTCTTACCGTCCGGGGGGACTTTCATGATATTGTTTCCGGTTTTCAAAGCGGCGCGGATGACTATGTGGTGAAACCCTTTGAACTGGAAGTCCTGCATGCACGGATTTTGGCATTGCTGCGCAGAACCGGCAATGTGGCGGAACGGTTTTTATCCTGCGGCGGCATTGTGGTGGATGTAAACCGCCGGACGGTATTTTTTCACAGGGAAGAGATTTATTTAACTGCGGCTGAATATCAGCTGCTTTTCTATTTGATGCGGCACAAGGGAAGAACCGTCACGAGGGAAAGGATATTGGAGCAGGTATGGGACATGAACGGAAATTATGTAAATGACAATACCCTGACGGTGACGATGAAGCGGCTGCGGGATAAGCTGCACCAGCCGGCCTGTATAAAAACGGTCAGAAGCGTGGGATACCGCATGGAGGATTCGATATGAGCGGGCGAAAGAACGGCATCGTTGTGATAGGGTTTGTACTGGCCTTTGGCCTGGCAGCGTCTGCAGTCTCGGTTATGCTTACCTCTTTTTATGATTGCCGCCGGCAGTTTGATCTGCTAAATGCCGTTTGCGGGAAAATATTGGAGCAGGAGCCGCAAACGGAAACACTCATGCTGGCGGTGCTGAAGGAAGCGATGGACGGCGCTGCGGCAAAACCGGAGACGGATGTTTTGACTGCGTGGGGGTATCAGCGGTCTGATTTTTGGGGAATATCTTATGGCCCGGACGCCTTGCTTTTGACAATGGGCTTCCTGACGGGGGTTTTGCTTTTTATCCTCACTTTTTTATACCGCAATAAAGAGGAGGCCCGGCGGATCCGGGCTTTGACAGACTATTTGGAACAAGTGAATACCGGCAAAGCGAT
>DERU01000115.1:3068-8366 GCA_002361095.1 Lachnospiraceae bacterium UBA3332 | reverse complement strand
TCAATCCCCACTTTCTCTATAACAGCCTGTCTTATATCGTGACGGTGGCGGATCGTCCCGAGGCGGTTACGGAGATGGCCGTACATCTGTCACGGTATTACCGGTATTGTACGGAAAACAAAGCCATGACCACCATTGGGGAGGAGGTTTCCTATGCGCGCGCGTATTTGTCCATCATGGCAATGCGCAAAAACCTGGAATATACCATCAATGTTCCGGAAGAACTTGCCAACAGGCCGATCATTCCGCTGATTTTGCAGCCTGTGATTGAAAATGCCATTGAGCATGCCATTGAGGAGCGGGAGAACGCCAAGCATATCCATGTCAAAGCCTGCCGTGCGGCGGGGGGAGGAATCCGTTTTGAGATATCCGACGACGGGGACGGCATGACGGACGCCGAAGTCCAAAGTCTGGTGGAGCGCATAGGCAAAAAGGAAAGGGAAGAGGGAAGCAGTGTGGGGCTTTGGAATGTGAACCAAAGGCTGGTCAATTATTATGACGAAAGCGCCGGACTGGAATTTGGCAAAAGCGTCTGGGGCGGGCTGCTGGTTTCTTTTACCATAAAAGCGGATGACAAAGCGGGGGAAGTGCTGCCGGATATCAAAAGCGGCGAGGGATGACGGCCCCGGAAGCGAGGGGAAAATGACAGTTTTGATAGTGGATGACGAATCCTATATGGTGACCTATATCGCCGGTTTGGTGGATTGGAACCTGTACGGTTTTGACAGGGTTCTTACGGCCAACGGAGGATCCCTGGCCCGGGATCTGATCCGCGACCATAAACCGGAACTTCTGGTGACGGATATCAGGATGCCGAAGGTATCGGGTCTGGATTTATCCCGTTATATAGAGGAAAACGGTTTTCACACAAAGGTGATTATCCTGTCCGGGTACAGCGATTTTGAATACGCCAAACAGGCCCTGCATTACGGTGTGTCGGATTATCTGGTTAAACCCGTACTCCGGCGGGATTTCGTGGAGACGCTGGAGCGGGTTTTGCAAAAATATTTTGAACAGGAAGCGGCGGCAGCGCAGCGGTCGGGCAGGCCGAAAGACCGGGAGGGTGTTATCGCATATCTGCAAAGCTATATCGGGGAAAATTATGCCAAAGATCTCTCCTTGGAGATGCTGGGGGAAGTGGCGCATCTGCATCCGGCTTATCTTTCAAAAATTTTCAAGGAAATTGTGGGAGTGAATTTTTCCGGCTATATCACGGATGTGCGGATGCAGAAAGCGGCAAAGCTGCTGGAGGAAACGGAGTATAAAGTGCAGGAGGTGATGATACAGGTAGGCTACCAGAAAAGCCAGCATTTTGCAAAACTTTTTAAAGAAAAATACGGCGTAACGCCCAAAGAGTACCGTCAGAGCAAAAGACAGGCTTGACTTTTTTGCTGAAATGTGGTAAAAGCAAATACATGGTAGAGGTGCGGAATTCATCAGTACCACGGACGCTTGCGGCGGGCAGCCACGTTTGTGGGAAAGGGGAGACTGCCGAAGGAAAAAAGCGGCCCGGCTTTTTTTCTGGGATGCCACAGAAGATGTGGTATACTGTCACTTTAGTGGAGCGCTATCATCGGTAGGAAATCCGTTTTGCGGATGGATATATTTGCCTCGCGCTTTCCCCTTCTGCCAATGCGGCAGGCGCGCTTCCGGAAAGGAGATGCCCCTGCAAGAACAAAAGAAAGGGGATTTTTTTATGCAAACTTTTTTACGCAGAATCAAACCGGCAGCTTTAGCGGCTGCATGCATGGCGCTTTTGTGCAGCGTCACGGCTTTAGCGGCGGACGGGGACGCGGCCTATGTCCCGTCCATGTACGCGACTTTCTGGGCGCTGGTGCCGCCCCTGGTGGCCATCGGACTTGCGCTGGTCACGAAGGAAGTGTATAGTTCCCTGTTTGTCGGCGTGCTGGTGGGAGGATTGTTTTACTCGGGATTTTCCTTTGAGAAAACCGTCATGCACATATTTGAGGATGGCTTTTTAGGCGTCCTTTCCGACGGTTATAACGTGGGCATTTTGATTTTCCTCGTCCTGTTGGGCGCAATCGTGGCGCTTATGAACCGGGCGGGAGGCTCCGCCGCGTTTGGGCGTTTTGCCAGCAGCCATATCAAATCCCGCGTGGGTGCACAGCTGGCCACAATTGCGCTGGGCGTACTGATTTTTATCGATGATTACTTTAACTGCCTTACGGTGGGAAGCGTCATGCGTCCCGTGACGGACAAGCATAAAATCTCACGGGCAAAGCTGGCCTACTTAATCGACGCTACCGCCGCCCCGGTCTGCATTATTGCGCCGATTTCCTCCTGGGCTGCGGCCGTGACCGGTTTTGTGGAGGGGGAAGACGGGTTTTCCCTGTTTATGCAGGCCATCCCCTACAATTTCTATGCGCTTTTGACCATTTTCATGATGGTGGCGATGGCCGTCATGCACATAGATTTCGGATCCATGGCCGTCCACGAGAAAAACGCGGTGGATCGGGGGGATCTTTACACCACCAAGGAACGTCCTTATGCAGGCATGGAAAACGCGGATAAAATTGCCACCAACGGTAAGGTGACGGATCTGGTCATTCCGGTGGTCAGCCTGATTATCTGCTGTGTCATCGGGATGCTTTATACCGGCGGTTTCTTTAGCGGAACGGATTTTGTAACCAGCTTTTCCCAGAGCGATGCGTCCGTGGGATTGGCGCTGGGAGGATTTTTCGGGCTTTTGCTCACGGTGGTTTTATATCTGGTCCGCAGGGTGCTTTCTTTCCATGAGATCATGGCCTGTATTCCGGAGGGGTTCAAAGCCATGGTTCCCGCTATCCTGATCCTGACCTTCGCGTGGACGCTCAAAGCCATGACCGACAGTCTGGGCGCGGCCGAGTTTGTGGCGTCGGTGATGGAAGGGGCGGCAGGAGGCCTGATGAATATGCTGCCCGCGATCATTTTCCTGGTGGGCTGTTTTCTGGCTTTTGCAACGGGAACTTCCTGGGGAACTTTCGGGATCCTGATTCCGATCGTGGTATTTGTGTTTGCCAATTCCAACCATGAACTGATGGTGATTTCCATTTCCGCCTGCATGGCCGGCGCGGTATGCGGCGACCACTGTTCCCCCATTTCGGATACCACCATTATGGCCAGCGCGGGCGCCCAGTGCGAACATGTCAGCCATGTATCCACCCAGCTTCCTTACGCGGTGCTGGCGGCAGCGGTTTCCTTTGTGACCTACATACTGGCCGGTTTTGTGCAAAACGCATGGATCAGCCTGCTGTTCGGCGTCATCCTCATGCTGGCAAGCCTGTTTGTCTGCAAAAACATCCAAAGCCAAAAACAATAGACTTGAAATTAAGGGATTCCGGGGATATTGCCTCATATCGGGCAGTTTCCCGGAATCCCTTTTTGATTGGCAAGGAGGTTTGTTGAGAAGGTCACCATCTACGATGAGAAGATACAAGAAAAAACCATACCAGAACTATTTTTCCAGAAATCTGTCACCGAGCATTAATTTTTGTTTTGACGAGGATATGGTGATAGGGTGGCGCTGCCGTCTATTCCTGCAGCAGCTGAACTGTCAGCCGCATTGAATGACAGCAGGTATATAAGGATTGGGATCTTGCATTGAGGGGGCTTTAGGACTATACTATTGCTACGATATCTGGCAATGGAAACGGCTAAGAAGCGTCAGCCGTTACGGATTTTTCTGTTGCTACCCAAACTGTTAAATTTCTTACAATTCTGTATGAGTATTGTAAAAAAACTTGATACAAACAGGAACTGGTTTCGTTTACAATGGCTATGGAGGTGACCCCAATGAATGAAATTTTGAAGCTGGATCATATCCGGAAATTTTACGGAAACCAAGGGAATATCACAAAGGCAATCAATGACATCAGCTTTTCAGTCAGCGGGGGTGAGTTTGTCGGTATCATGGGCGCATCCGGCTCCGGCAAGACAACACTGCTGAACTGTATCTCTACGATTGATACGGTCAGCGCAGGTCATATCTATCTGGACGGAACGGATGTAACGGAGATCAAGGAAAAGGCGTTGGCACGGTTCCGCAGAGAAAACCTCGGCTTTGTTTTTCAGGACTTTAACCTTCTGGACACGCTGACCATCTCCGAAAATATTGCGCTGGCCCTGACGATCAATCACACGCCTGTGGAGCAGATTGACGGAAAAGTGCAGGAGATGGCGGGAACACTCAATATCATGGATATTCTGGACAAATATCCCTATCAGGTGTCTGGTGGACAAAAGCAGCGGTGCGCCTGCGCCAGAGCCATCATCAATGAACCCAAACTGATCCTGGCAGATGAACCAACCGGGGCCCTGGACAGCCATTCCTCTCAAATGCTGCTTAGTACCATGCAGAGCATTAATGAGCGGTTGGGGGTTACGATTCTGATGGTAACGCATGACGCCTTTTCCGCCAGCTACGCCAACCGCATCCTGTTCCTGCAGGATGGGGTGATCTTTACCGAAATTTTGAAGGGCCAGGATTCCCGCAAGGCATTTTTTGAAAAGATACTGGACGTTCTTACCATGATGGGGGGAGGGCAGACGGATGTACGGTAAATTGTTCCGAAGCAACATCAAAAGGGCATTGAGGGACTATGTGATCTATTTCTTCACATTGGTTATCAGCAGTACCCTGTTCTTTGCGTTCCTATCCCTGACGAGCCGGCATAATGACATTTTGGGCGGTAACGGAAACTACTCCCTCGCCGTATTTCAAAACACGATCCGATGTGCGGTATTGGCAATTTCAATCATCTTTGTCGCTCTGATTCAATATATCAACGGCTATATGTTGAAACAGCGTAGCCGGGAATTTTCCGTCTATATGATTCTTGGCATGGAGCAGCGCACTGTTGCAAGGCGTTTCTTCGGAGAAACATTTGTATTCGGCATGGCGGCTGTAGCCGATGGGTGTATTGTGGGAACAATTCTATCCGGGATTGTAACAGCATTTGTCATGCGAACGATCAGCACTACGGCGTCATTCCGATTAGGCTTTTACCCCGACACAATACTTGTGACCCTGTTATTCTTTGCCGTTTCTTTTCTTTTTGTGGGAGCGTGGAATGTTCGCAGGATTTATAAAATCAAGCTCATAGACTTGCTGAACGAAAAGAAAACCGGTGAGGGCCAGGACAAGAAAAAACGGCACTATGTTATTTCCCTTATCATCGCTGCCCTGTGCTTTGGCATTGTGGGCGTGGTACTCTATCACTTCGCCAACGCCAATGGCGTTTATGCAGGGAGCATCCCCGATGAAATCAGCAACCGCTATCAGGCGATTGCCATTGTAGC
>DERU01000115.1:2568-2777 GCA_002361095.1 Lachnospiraceae bacterium UBA3332 | reverse complement strand
CTATCAGGCGATTGCCATTGTAGCGGCTATTGTGGGAATATTCTCTCTATACAGCGCAGTTGCGTTTCTAATCACGGCAGTCCGGCGGCGGAAGAAATGGAAAAATCACAATATCAATTCCGTCCTGCTCGGCAATCTTTTTCAAAAGGTGTCCTCAACCACAAAGATACTGTCTATCTCAACGCTGGCAATCACGATTGCTCTTGTGG
>DERU01000115.1:0-2261 GCA_002361095.1 Lachnospiraceae bacterium UBA3332 | reverse complement strand
TGGCAATCACGATTGCTCTTGTGGCGTTCGTCATCCTGCCGATGCTGGCAGAGATCACCACCGGCTATCTGGACTACCGTATGCCCTATGATATTATGATTTATAACACCTATATGTACATTGACGAGATAGACGATATTCCGCAAATTGACTTCTCATTTGTAGGTGAAATCCTGCAAGGGCATGGCATCTTTGTATCGGAAAATGTGTCCCAGCGCAGTTACTTTGTGTGGGAGCGTGATTTTAACACGGTTGATACCAGAGAATACTGGCGCGATTTGCCAAGGCTTACCATGAGTATTTCCGATTACAACGATATGCGGAGAATGGCGGGGAGGGAGCCGGTGCAGTTGGCGGAGAACGAATTTTTTATGCAACTGGACTATGAGATGGACATGGAAAGCGTTGCGGACAGCATCGGCAGCGGAAAACGATATATTCAGTTGGACGATGGAACGCTCCTTAAGCTGGCAGATACGGCAATTCGTAATGACACATTGGGAACCTATCTATTCCATCACAATGATTCTATTCTTGTATTCCCTGATTCCGTATGTGAAAATCTCCATCTTGCGCGAACCTGTTATTACGCAAATACGGAAACGGCAATCCCTTACAACCTTTGTGATACAATCAGGGATGAAATCGCAGATTCTTTCCAGGGCAGATATTCCTACCTGTTTGACAAATATGAAGCCAAATATCAGTCGGATAGGCACTACACCAGCTTTATTGATCCGATTCGTTTTCGGACACAGGAAAGTAACGATGTTGCCCTGACCGCAACCAGCGTCCGATTGCTGGGTATCTATTCCGGGATTATTTTCTTTATCATCTGCATGACTGTCCTGGCACTGCACCTCACAACAGATTCTATCGACCAGCATACACAGTACCGGATTTTGTATCAGATGGGAACAGACCGGGATGACATCATTAAGATGGTAAGCAGGCAAAGCTTCCTATATTTCTTTACCCCTTGTCTTATCGCATTTATCGTTGCTCTGCTGATAATTTATTCCTTTGTTGTGCGGTATGGACACAAGGTATTCACCTATATGGGCAGTATCGGTTTCCGGTTTGGCGTGTTGATTCCCGGCCTATTGGTGGCGCTGATCCTGGCCTGCTACTATGGGGCAACGATTTATACGATAAAACGGGCCTTGGCTAATACACTTAACAACACCAAATTAAGTCTGAATTGCTGATGTAAAACCACCGCCCGCAGCAGTAAGCAGCAATGCCGCTTTTTTCAGTTTAGGAAGACTAACATTTCACATTCCCGCATAACCGGGTAAATTTCCTGCATATAAACAGGTTCCTCCTTTTTGGGAAACAGGACACCCTTAGTCTGTTTTACAAGCCAGGGGCGTCCCGCATATCGTCAGAAAAATAAAAGATTAACAAATCACATTTTCCGCTGTTTTATATTAACGGTAAGATTTCCCAAAAATTCCGGCGCAGTCCTCGTCAGTCATTTCACAAGGGTTTGCTTCAAACAATCCGCCCTGCATGGAGCGCGCGCCCTTTGCTAAAGTCATAGTTTCATCGGGGGTAAAGCCGAAATCACTCATTTTCAGATCAGCTACGCCGCAGTCCGCCTGTAACTTGATAAGCGCAGTAATAAAATCTTCCGGCTTGTCAGCGTCTGCCATTCCCATAGCCTTTGCCATTTTGATAAACTGTTCATCGCAGGCGTGACGTTCAATAAAAAATTCCGCAAAGGCTTTAGATATCATGATCAGCCCTGCGCCGTGCGGAAGATTATGATGATATGCACTCATGGAATGTTCCATGCTGTGTTGTGCAATCGTTGAAGTAAGCTGCATGGTAACGCCCGCAATCGTGCTTCCGTAAGCGATATGCTCCCTCGCTTCAATGTCTTTTCCGTCCTTTACCGCACGGGGCAGGTATTTTGTGATATTTTCAATCGCAGACAGGGCGATTGCTTCACTCAAAACATTAACGCCCTTTGACATCATTACTTCCGTGTTATGGAATAAAGCGTCAAAGCCTTGGTATGCCGTGTATTTTGCAGGAACGGTTGTCATAAGCTCCGGGTCAACGACTGCCAGTACAGGGGTAAGTCCCGGATCGCCAAAACCGATTTTTTCCTTTGTTTCCAAATTAGAAATAACACCGAAGCCGTTCATTTCAGAACCCGTGCCGGAAGTAGTTGCAACCGCAACAATCGGAAGACCTCTTTTTTCAAGGGGTTTGCATTTTCCGGTACCGCCAAACACATAGTCCCAAAGGTCGCC
>DERU01000148.1 GCA_002361095.1 Lachnospiraceae bacterium UBA3332 | reverse complement strand
TGCCTCCCGCCTTAAGCTGCTGCCTGTTCCCCGGTTTGGTTCAGCCCTTTTCCACCCCATGAAAAGTAACAGTGATTTATGGGAGGTTAAGGATGACAGCCAAGGGCTTATGTGATACAATATTCATGGCTTATTAAGGACAGGGTAAGGAGAAAGAGTCATGGATAAAAGCGAAATCATGCGCCATATTGACCACACACAGTTGAAGGCATATGCCACCTGGGAGGATTTGGATAAGCTTTGCCGGGAAGCGGTCGCATACCGGACCGCTTCGGTCTGCATTCCGCCGTCCTACATCGGGCGTGTACATGAGAAATACCCGGAATTAAATATTTGCACGGTGGTGGGATTTCCGCTCGGATACAGCGTAACGGCCGCCAAGGTCGCAGAGGTGCAGGAGGCTTTGCGGGACGGTGCGAACGAGATTGACATGGTGGTAAATATCGGCGACGTGAAAAACCATTTATACGAAAAGGTGGAAGAGGAGATCCGGGCGCTGAAAAAAGCCTGCGGCCGTCATATCCTCAAAGTGATTGTAGAGACATGCTATTTGACGGAAGAAGAGAAAATCGCCATATGCCGTGCGGTGACGGCAGCAGGGGCGGATTTCATCAAAACTTCCACCGGTTTTGGAAGCGGCGGCGCGACTCTTGCGGATGTGAGGCTTTTTAAGGAACACATCGGGCCGGGGGTAAAAATCAAAGCCGCCGGCGGCGTCAAAACACGGGAAGATTTGGAGGCATTTTTGCAGGAAGGCTGCGAACGGATCGGAACTTCTTCGGCAGTAGGGCTGTTGGAGGGAGAAGAGGCGTCAGGGTATTGAGACGATACCGTAACGGTTTGGGATTTGCAGTTACGGGTACAGATTATAACAGGAGGGCATAAAAGTGGTAAATCAAAAGATATGTGACAGACTGACCGCCCTGCGCGGGGTCATGCGGGAAAACGGCGTGGACTGGTATATGGTTCCCACCGCTGATTTTCATAATTCGGAGTATGTGGACGATTATTTTAAGGTGCGGGAATACCTGTGCAATTTTTCGGGTTCCAACGGGACGCTGCTGGTGGGACAGAATGAGGCGGGGCTGTGGACGGACGGCCGCTATTTTATTCAGGCGGAGCGGGAACTTGCCGGAACCGGCGTGACCCTGTACCGTATGCTGGAAGAGGGCGTGCCCGAAAAAGAGGATTTCCTTGCGCAAAGGATGGAGGAGGGGCAGACCCTTGGCTTTGACGGCAGGGTAGTGGATACCAAATTCGGACAGAAGCTGGAGAAGAAGCTGAAAGAGAAAAAAATCCGCTTTGTTTATGATAAAGATTTGGCGGATCAGGTTTGGACGGACCGTCCTGTGCTGCCCTGCCATCCGGTGACAGTACTGGATGAGGCGATCTGCGGAAAAACCGCAGGAGAAAAGCTTGCCATGCTGCGCAAAAAGCTGGAAGAAAAAGATGCGTGCGGACATTTTTTGAGCAAGCTGGATGATCTGATGTGGCTGCTCAACATCAGGGGCAACGATGTGGAATGCAATCCGGTAGCGCTTTCCTATGCCTATGTAACCGGGGAGGAATGCCATTATTTTGTGCAGGAGCGGGCAGTGACGGACCGTCTGCGCGGGCATGCCGCGAAATATGGCGTGACCCTGCATCCTTATGGGGAAATGCTTTCCTTTCTGGAAAGCGGCGCGGTATCCGGCAAGGTACTTTGCGATCCGGGGCAGGTCAGTTATGCGTTTTACAAAACCATTGCGGAACACGCGGAAATTTTGGATGGCGCCAATCCCACAGAATTGATGAAGGCGGTCAAAAATCCGGTGGAACTGGCCCATATGCAGGAGGTTTTTATCAAAGACAGCGCAGCGCTTTGCAAATTTATTTACTGGCTGAAGAACAATATTGGGAAGATCCCGATGACGGAACTTTCCGCCGCACAGCATTTGGATCATTTGCGCAGCGAGGTGGAGGGGTATCTGGATCTTTCTTTCCCCACAATCAGCGCATACCGGGCAAACGCGGCGATGATGCACTATGAGGCCACACCGGAGAGCCATGCGAGTCTTGCGCCGGAAGGAATGCTTTTGGTGGATTCCGGCGGGCAGTATTTGGGTGGTACGACGGACGTGACCAGAACGATTGTCCTAGGGCCGGTCACCGACGAGGAGAGGAAGCACTTTACGGCGGTGGCCATGGGGATGCTGCAGCTGACCGACGCGAAATTCCTTTATGGCTGTACCGGGCGTAATTTGGACATTTTGGCGCGCCAGCCCATGTGGGACCAGAATATGGATTACAAATGCGGAACCGGGCACGGTGTCGGTTATATTTTGAATGTCCACGAAGGACCGCAGGGACTGCGCTGGAAGTATACGGAGGGAATGAAGGAAGCGGTTTTGGAGGCCGGGATGGATGTGACCAACGAACCCGGTATTTATATAGAAGGAAGCCACGGCATCCGGACGGAAAATGTGATGGTGGTCAGAAAAGGCGTCAAGAACGGGGACGGACAGTTTATGTATTTTGAAACCCTCACCTTTGCGCCCATTGACCTGGACGCCATTGATATTTCCCTGATGCAGCCGAAGGATATCGAACGGCTCAACCGTTACCACGCGCAGGTGTATGAGAAAATTGCGCCTTACTTGAACGAGGAGGAAGCCGCATGGCTGGCGGAGGCGACGCGCAAGATCGGCTAGCGCGTGTTTCAAATGCGATGTAGCAGGCATCGCTGTCGGGAAGGAATGAAAAGATGCAAAAAATCGTGATCGAAAATAACGGTCCTGTCAGGAAATTTGAAATGGATCTTAACCGGTTCAATATTTTGATCGGGGAACAGGCAACGGGAAAAAGTACGATTGCCAAGAGCGTATATTTTTTTCATCTGATAAAAACCACAATCATTGACTTTTTGTTTCAGCTTGCCGAAAAGAAACGGTATGACGGTGAGATAATCGACAAAAGATTCAATAAAATGATTGCAAATAAACTAAAAAAAGAAATATTTGTCAGGCTTTTCGGACCGAGTTGGAGATTGGAAAGTGAACTGAAAATGGAGTATACTTTTTCGGATGGGATATGGATTCGAGCCGATTTGTCGGAAGTAGACAGATATATCGGGGTGACATATTCTCCTGCATTGATGGCACAGATGAAAAGACTGGAAAAGCAGGCGGAAGAAATGTATGGCTCCTTGCAGAACGGACAAATCAGTCTGGCTTTGGCGGATGAGGAAAAGAAGCGGAACAGGCAGAAAATTGTACAGGAGGTAAACGCCGTTTTTGGGGATGACATGGAGGTGTACTATGTTCCGGCGGGAAGAAGCTTGCTCACCGTAATGTCAGACAACAACGGTATTTTGGGCGGGGCGGCAAATCTGGACCTGATCACGGAAAAATTTTTGGCTATCATTGATGGCATTCGGGGAAAGTTTTCGGAGGGTGTGAGACAGGCATACCGGTATTATGGGGAAACAAGCTGGAATTTTGACGCTGATGCTGTTTCCAGGCAACTCATTGCTATGCTCAAGGGGGAATATTTTTATTTGAACGGGAGGGATGAAGTTTTAAAAATCAACGGAAATTCGGAGCCGATAAAAATTAATTTTGCGTCTTCCGGGCAGCAGGAAGTATTGTGGCTGCTTAACCTACTGTATATTTTGATGTTGAAAAAGGAAAGGGCATTTGTGATTATTGAGGAACCGGAAGCGCATATCTATCCTTCCATGCAAAAAAAGCTGATGGAATATATTGCGTTGTTTGCCAATGTCAATCAGAGCACAGTTTTCCTTACAACGCATAGTCCCTATCTGCTATCGGTTGCGAGCAATTTGTTTTATGCGGGAAATTTGCGGGAAAGGGGATCAGGCCAGGAGGTTTTGAAAATTGTTGACAAAAATACTGTTATAGCGCCCAAAAGCCTTTCCGCTTATAAGCTGTATGAAAACCAGGAATATGTAAATCTGCTAAATGAGTCCCAAACGGAAATTAACTCATATCTGATTGATGAGGTGTCTGAGGAAGTAAATGAAATTTATACTTCTCTGTATGGGGTGGAATTGGGATATGAATGAGGTTTGGAATGGCCAAAGATAAAAATAGAAGCACAAAACAAAAGAAAGCTGGGGAGAAACAAAATGTGATGTATTATCACGGCGCATGTCCTGTGAAAATTGAAGATGCAGAGAGTGGCAGTAAGGCATTTATGCCGATAGAGTTATCGGACGGCTGGCATATGGATGTGATAAAGCTGGATAAGGGAATCATACAGGATTTAAAGGAGCGGGAAGAGATTAGCGATATTCTTTTTTCCGTTCTGTCGGATGAAGGAGAAGACCGCATAACCTGTCTTGCAGAACTAAAAGGGAGCGGGCAGGAACGTAAAGCAAACAAAGCGGTATCGCAAATGCAAAAGACAGCCACTTATTTAATGGAAATTGAAAAGTATCCGTTTATGTCTGAATATTTGGAAACAAACTATATGATGGCGGCAATTGTAGGGGCTCCTGATAAAAAAATCCCAAGGTGTACGGCTCACAAAGATAAGAAACTTTGCAAATGGCTATACCGTATGTCAAAACAGAGGGCACATATAAAAAATATGGATGGATTGATTTTTTATGTCCAGTTGCATAAAGAAATAAAATGTTGTCAGTTGTCAGGGAATACGGCTCCATATATCGTTTTGTGCCATGCGTCCAACGGAAAGAGGATGCCTGTGCCACAGGTTTTTGATGAACTGCTGCAACGGATTTGCGCGGGAGGAATCATAAAATAAATCTAAAAACCGTTTTTTTCAGATGCAAAGATGTTGACTTTTCAAAACACTTTTGAGATAATACAAACGGTGTACGAGGTCTGAAGCATTGCCGGATATCTGAAACCGCACCGGTTTTTTGGCCGGTGAAAACAATATATTTTACAAGGAGGACGTAATAATGTCGACAAAAGCTTATTACCCTATCAGCGAGATCGGCGCAGGCAAGCCCGGTTTTTCCAAAACGCGTTCCATCATTGAAGCGGCTTTCTATGGGAACAACGTGGTCAAGGTCAATACCCTGAAAGAAGCGTATGAGTTAGCGAAAAACTCTCCCGGCACGGTTGTGACCGATATGCCCGTAAAGGACGGCGAACTGTTCGGCCTCGAGAAGGATGCGAAGGTTCTGCTGTTTAACGATGGCGCCGTTACCGGCCGTTATGCCGCCGCACGCCGCATCAAAGGCGAGCCTGGCGTAGACGAAGCAAAGCTGGACAAGGTGGTGATGGATGCAATCTATGAAACCCGCTGGAAAACCATGTACCACGCGACCTGCTATGTAGGTTTGGATCCTGAATTCATGGTAAAAGCGCATCTGCTGATTCCGGAAGGGGAAGAAAACATCCTGTACAACTGGATGATCAACTTCCAGTATATGTCCGACTGCTATAACAAGATGTACAAAAATTCCAAGCCTGTAGGCGACGGCAAGGAGCCTGACATCTATATCTTCTCTGATCCCCAGTGGACCCCGCAGGATCGTCCCGACGTGGATTTCTCCTGTTTAAGCGATCCTTTGACCCTGTGCTACTTTGATACCAACGAAAACTGCGCCGCCATCCTTGGCATGCGGTATTTCGGTGAGCACAAGAAGGGCACCCTGACCATGGCGTGGGCGCTGGCGAACAGAAACGGTTACGCTTCCTGCCACGGCGGACAGAAAGA
>DERU01000205.1 GCA_002361095.1 Lachnospiraceae bacterium UBA3332 | reverse complement strand
GTTGCCTGAAGTAAGCTAAAACAACTTGTTCAGCAGACACTAATTATAACAGCAATTACCTGGGCAAGATTTTTAGGAAGGAGATCGGCGACAGCTTCAATAACATATTGGATACCATCCGGATTGCCAATGCCAAACGCCTGCTTTTGGAGACGGATTTGAAAGTGTACCAGATTTCCGAAATGGTGGGATACAATAATATCGACTATTTTTACTTAAAGTTCAAAAAGTATGTGGGCATCAGTCCGAAAGAGTACAAAAAGGAAGTCGCAAGAGCGTAAAGCGGGAAAACTGCCGGAGATCCGGCAGTTTTTTTGTACGGTGGTGCGTGCCTGCGCGTGCGGAAGAAGCTGTCCGGCGGCAGCCGCGCCCCACGCGGCGTGTGCGCAGGGCGCACATTTTTTCCCTGCAAATGTAAGAAAAGTAGGGCAAATTGCCTGCAAAAAAATGGGTATCGGGCGGCGTTTTTTTTCCCTATAATAGGTGGCAGTAAGGGAGGTTGCAGAGATCATGAAAAAAACAGGTAAACCCAAAAAAGAAAAATTTTCCATGCATCTGATGTGGAAGCAGCGGTATCTGCTTCTCATGTCCGTCCCCTTTGTGGTCTGGCTGATTATTTTTAAGTACATACCGCTGTGGGGCTGGACGATGGCGTTTCAGGAGGTGAAGCCCAATTCCTTTGCGCTGCCGATTTGGCAGAGGAAGTTTGTGAGACTGCAGAACTTCGCCGACGCGTTCACCGACCGTCTGTTTCCCCAGACAATGGTCAACACCATCGGGTTGAGCATTCTGGGCATTGCGCTGGGGACAATTGCGGCAATTTTGTTTGCGCTGATGCTAAACGAACTGTGCTTTACCCGGTTTAAAAAGTTTACGCAGACCGTTTCCTATCTGCCCCACTTTGTATCCTGGGTGATCATTGCCAGTATCGCCAAAATGCTGCTGAACGACGGCGGCGCCATTGACACGATGCTGCATGCCAAGCTGCACCTGATGTCCACCAATTCCCCGGTATTCTGGATTGTGGTCTGTATGATCAATGTGTGGAAGGAGATGGGCTGGGACGCAATCGTGTATCTGTCCGCCATGGCCGGCATTGACCAGGGACTGTATGAAGCGGCCAAAGTGGACGGCGCCAACCGGTTCCAGAGGATCTGGCATATCACGCTGCCGGGAATCCGTCCCACGGTTGTGGTTCTGCTGATTATGAGCATCGGAAGCGCACTGAACGTGGGGATGGAGAGACAGATGCTTTTGAGCAACGGGATCGTACAGGATCATGCGATGGTTCTTTCCTGGTTTGCCTATGTACGCGGTATCGGCAGCAACAATTACGGACTTGGTACGGCGATCGGCATGTTCCAGTCGGTAGTGGGTATCATTCTGTTGTTTGTGGCAAATAAAATTGCCGGACTGCTGGGGGAAAACAAGCTGGTATAGGGGGACAATAAAATGGCAAATGTGAATGGAATTAAAAACACAAAGTCCGGTGAAAAGGTGTTGGACTATGTGCTTTTGGTAATTTTTGTGGGGATTATTTTTATCACGGTCTACCCGTTCCTGAATGTGCTGGCGATATCTTTAAATGACCCGATGGATACGATGCGGAATGTAAATTTCATTGTTCCGAGACAGTTTACGGTGAGCAATTACGTTTATGTATTTACGCAGAACAACCTGGGGAAACCTTTTCTGATGTCCGTTGTCAGGACGGTAGTGGGAACCGGCGTCGGGGTGATCTGTACGGCGATGATCGCCTATGTGCTTAGCAGGAAGGACTTCTACTTTAACAAAGTGTTCACCGTGATCTTCATTATCACCATGTATGTGAGCGGCGGCATGATCCCGGAATATTTGCTGCTGACAAGGACGCTGCGCCTCGGCAACAATTTCATGGTATACATCCTGCCGGGATTGGTGTGGGTGTATAACATTATCCTGATGCGTTCCTTTATCGAGGGTCTGCCTACCGCATTGCAGGAAGCGGCAAAAATTGACGGAGCGAATGATTTCGTGATCTGGGCGAAAATCATCCTGCCTCTGTGTACGCCCACCATCGCCACCGTTGCGCTGTTTGTCGCGGTAGGACAGTGGAACTCGTTTATGGATACCTATCTGTATGCAAGGGAACTTCCCACGCTGCAATATGTACTGTATGAGATTATGGAGAAAGCGACCATTAAAATCGATCCCCATGCCGCGACGGAGCAGATGAAAAATGCGGTTTCCCCGCTGTCGGTCCGCATGGCAATCACAATCATTGCAACCGTGCCCATTCTGGTGGTTTATCCGTTTTTGCAAAAATATTTTGTGGGTGGCATGACGCTGGGGGCGGTCAAAGACTGAACGGATGTCATAAAAAAGTAACGGTGCAGGTTTGTCCGGACTGTTACATAAAAAATAAAGGAGAGGGATTTTATGAAAGCGAAAAAGTTGTGTACCTTGTTTATCGCGGCATCTGTGCTGGCGGGCACGCTTGCAGGCTGCGGGAACGAAAACGCGTCGGGAAATGACGCCGCCGTCAATGCGGATAACGGTCCGGCATCCGATACCGGCTCTGCGCAGACGGGAGAAGTAGTGGAACTGACCTTTTACAATGCGGACGGACAGGAGGATCCCTGGACGGATCCCGTGGCGCAGGTTTTGACGGAGAAGACCGGTGTGAAATTGAAAACCGAATATCCGGTATCCTCCGACGACCAGAAAGTCGCGCTGATGATCGCGGAGCAGAATTATCCCGATATGATTTATGCGAAAGGGGATGCGGGAAGCCTGATTGATGCGGGCGCATTGATCGATATGACGGATTTGATCGAGCAGTATGGCCCTAACATCAAAAAGATGTACGGGGAAGAGTTCGACAAACTCAAACATTCCAAGGAGGATCCTTCCATTTACCAGCTGTCCTCCTATTCCGTGGGAGGCACCACTTACAAAAATTCCGGTACCGCGCAGATACAGTGGGCGGTGCTCAAGGAAAACAATTACGAAATACCGGACACGATAGAGAAGTTTGAAAAGATGATTAAGGACTATATGGCGGCGCATCCCACGACAGAGGACGGGATGGATACCATCGGACTCACGCTTTCCGCTTCCGACTGGCACTGGATGATTACGCTGGGCAATCCGGCGGGCTGCATTGCGGAAGGCGCCCCGGATAACGGACAGTGGATTATCGACAAGGATTATAACGCCATCTATAAGTTCCGTTCCGAAAAGCTGCGGGAGTACTTCAAATGGCTTAACAGGCTGTATAACGAAGGCGTTTTGGATGCGGAATTCGCTACCCAGACCCATGAGGACTATATCGCCAAAATCGCTTCCGGGCGCGTGCTGGCCCTTTTGGATACCGATTGGGATTACGGCGACGGGGAAAAGATTCTGAAAGCGGACGGTAAGCTGGAACTGACCTATGCGGGAATCCCGCTGGCGGCGGACGAAAACACAAAGGCTCCGTCCCTGATGTATCAGGGACTTACCACCGGGCAGGGCGTGGGCATCACCACCGCATGCAAAGATCCGGTAGCGGCCATCAAATATTTGGATTATATCTGTTCCGACGAAGGGCAGGTTTTGGTGAACTGGGGCATCGAAGGGACGAATTATTTAATCGACGGGGAAGGACACCGTTACCGCACGCAGGAGGAAATCGACGAGGCCAATAACAATAAGGATTACAGCAAAAATACCGGTGTGGGCTTCCATGCGTACCCCTTCCCCGTTTACGGTGCGGGCGTGCTGGATTCCACCGGCAGCACTTACACAACCGTGAACAAAGAGGCCGTGGCAGCAGAGTATGACGCAGAACAAAAGGCGGCGTGCGAAGCGTGGGGCGTGGAACTTTTGGTAGATATTTACCCGCAGGCATCGGAGTTTGAGACTCCGAAGTATTCCGCAATTTGGGCGTATACCAAGCCCGTGGAATTTGATGAGATCGGCAATAAGCTGGATGAAATTGCCTGGTCCGGACTGATCAGCTGTGTCATCGGCAAAGAGGCGGATTTCGACGCTTCTTATGATAAAATGCTCTCCGATCTGGAAGGTTCCGGTATGAGTGAGGCGGAAGCGATGCTGACCGAAATCGTAAAGGAAAAGGTGGCGCTTGCCGAATAAAACCGGCTGCCAAACGCATAACAGTAGCTTTTCCCGAAAAGGTGTATCCGAATGCGGATACACCTTTTCTATGTGCGCCCGGCCTGCGTGCCGGGAAACCGGCAGCAGAGGAT
>DERU01000150.1 GCA_002361095.1 Lachnospiraceae bacterium UBA3332 | reverse complement strand
GGCCGGCGGGAATTCTTCCGTTTCGGATATGCGGCCGCAGGAAATCCCTATGCGTCCGCCGCCGTTTCCGTCCGGCACGCGGGCCTGCCTTCCGCCTTAAGCTGCTGCCATTGAGGCTGAACTGTTATCCTTTCACACGGGTATCCGGGACTGTCCATGTACGATACGGTAGTAAACTTTGGAAGTGAGATGGTAAATCGCGTAATACACCGCGCCAAAGATCAGGCAGCAGATTCCGATGCACTTCCAGAACAGCTGTCCGTCGGAAAGCCCCAGGACGATCAAAAACATCTGCAGCGTTTTTGCCGCCACGCAGATATGGAGCACCGCCGTCACAAGCGGCAGAAAGAACACAATCAGCACCTGTTTGCCGATTGCCCTGCGGATTTCCACATCCCGCATCCCCACCTTTTCCATGATTACAAACCGTTCCCTGTCGTCATACCCTTCCGTCACCTGTTTGTAATAAATAATCAGCGCCGTGGCCAGCAAAAACAGGCATACGAACAAAAGACCGATAAACAGGATGCTTCCGTAGAGTAAATAAAATCCCTCCCGCTGTTCGCTTTTATTTTCCAATCTTATCTGCCCGTCCAAGGACAGGCAGATAAGGGCCTGCCCGATGAACTCCTGCTGCGCCTGCCCGTCGCCTTCCAGGTCAAAGAGGTACTGCCAGCCAAAGCTTTCCGCAGACGCTTCCTCTCCGCGCAGCTGCATCAAAGTCAGCCGGTCGGGCACCACCACCGCATAGTTGCCGAACATGTCCTGGTTTACCGCATCCGAAGGCAATTCCTTCAATTCCGCTTTCTGTTCCTTTACCGCAAACTCCCTGCCTTTTATGGACACCGTGGAAAACGGCTCCGGGTCGGAACTGATATAGATCACCTCGTCCGCCTCCAACGTCTGCCGCTGTCCGGTCATCCCGTTATAATCTTCCAGCGTAATCATGGTAAAAGAATTGATTTTCTCTACGTCCATTGTAACATCGCGCACAGACGTAAGGGCATTTTCGTCAAATTGGTTCCCTTCCTTTTCCGCCATCCACCAGACGCCGGAAACGCCGTAATCGTTGACAATGCTTACGCCTGTCTTTTGGGCAAGTTCCTGCAGGGATTTCCGGATTTCCTTTTCATATGCGGTGTCGGCCGCACGCTTATTAGCCGAAATTCCGGAAATATTCTGACTGTTTGGGCGTACCTCAATTTTATATTCCCTCGGAAACATCTTTGCCAGCACCGCTTCCTCGCCGCTGTATAACGTCACGCTGGAGGACAACACCACCAACAGCGCCGTGGAAAGAACCGCAATGGTGGCAAGCCCCGCCGCATTTTGCTTCATCCGGTAGAGCATGCCGGACACGGCAATAAAGTTCTGCGGGCGGTAATAAAACTTTTTCCTCTTTTTCAAAAATTTCAGCAGGACAATACTTCCGGCCTGGAACAGACAGTATGTGGCGATAATGACCAGCAGGGCCGCCGGAAAAAAGATGAAAAGCCCTTCCGATATCGTCCGCACCCGCAGCGCAAGTCCGTATCCGCAAACCAGCGCCGCTGTACCCGCCAAAAAAGTGATCCACTTTGTCTTCGGTTCCCGCTCCCCTTCCTGTCTGCTTCTCAACAGTTCGACCGGGTTGGTTCTGTGAATCACCCACCAGTCATACAAAAGCGTCGCCAAATACCCTGTCCCAAAAACCGCAAGGGTATTTCCGACAGAGGCAAGCGGAATCATAAAAGACAGCACTGCCGGAATCTGCAAAAGCTTCAGAAACACAAGAAACAGAAGCTGTGAAAACAAAATACCGGACACAATCCCCCCGGCAATACTCAAAAGAGCCGAAAGCAATACTTCCCAAAACAAAAGCAGATTCAAATGCCGTTTTTCCATTCCCAGAATGCAGTAAAGCCCCAGTTCCCTTTTGCGGCGTTTCATCACAAAGCTGTTAATGTAAAAGAGAATCAAAAACATCACGAAGATGCAAAGACCGGAACACATCTCCAGAATGATCGCCATTTCCGCAGCCCCTTTCATGCCGCTGTTGACCGCCATTTCGCCCACTGCCAAAAGCATATAATAAAGCCCGGACAGGAGCGCGCCCGCCAGCAGAAACGGGAAATAAATGTTTGCGTTTTTCTTCATATTGGAAACAGCCAGCCGCATATAAAACGCGGCGCCCCTCCGGATTCTTCCCGGACTTTTGGCGTACATTTTGCCGCCGCCCCCGACGCCTTCCAGGGCAAAACTTTCATTTGTCATGATGTTTCCCCCCTTCCAGCACTTTCAAAGTATCCGCAATTTTCAAAAACATTTCGTCCTGACTGCAGGCGCCCCGGTAAATCTGATGGTAAGCGATGCCGTCCTTGATGAAAATAACCCGCCCCGCGTGACTGGCCGCCCTTGTGGAATGCGTCACCATCACGATCGTCTGCCCCTGCCTGTTGATCGTCCCAAACAGTCCCATCAGCGAATCCGCTGCCCTGGAATCCAGCGCCCCCGTCGGTTCGTCCGCCAAAAGAATCTGGGGATGCGTGATCAGCGCCCGCGCCACCGCCGCGCGCTGCTTCTGCCCGCCCGAAACCTCATAAGGATATTTGCGCAAAAGCTGGGAAAGCCCTAACGTCCCCGCCAACTCCTCCAGCCGCTTCTCCATCTCCTCCACGCTTTTTTGGGAAAGCACCATCGGCAAAAAAATGTTATCCTGCAGCGTAAAGGTATTAAGCAGATTAAAATCCTGAAACACAAAACCCAAATTATCCCTTCGGTATGCCGCCATCTGGTTTTCCGCAATTTTCGTCATGTCATACCCTTTTAAACGTACCGTCCCCGCCGTGGGCTTATCCAAACCGGCCAAAATATTGAGCAGCGTAGTCTTTCCCGAACCGGACTCGCCCATGATCGCCACAAACTCGCCCTCCTCCACGGAAAAACTCACATCCGACAACGCCTGCACCTTCGCCCCGCCAAACCGCGTGGTATAAATTTTTTTCAAATGTTCCACTTCCAAAACCGTCATTGCGATTGCCTCCTTATTTCCAAAACCGGCCGCCGCCCTGTGGCCGCGCCCCTTTATGTCCATAAGTATAACCAAAGCCTCCGCTCCCTGCCATTTCCCGGACTTACGATATCCTTACAAAACCGTAAGGTTGCCGGTGCCGCCAAAACCGCGCCCTTTCATTCAATCGCAAACCGCTCCCGCTCCAGGCAAAGGAACACCTTCGTACCCTTGCCCGGTACAGACTCCAGCCGTATTTCATGATCCAGACGCCGCATCATCTGCCGGCACAGGCACAGTCCGATTCCTGTGGAATGCTTATCCTCCCGCCCGTTAAACCCGGTATAGCCCCATTCAAATACCCTGGGAAGATCCTCCGGCAAAATCCCGATCCCCGTATCCTCCACCGTCAGCGTTTCCCCGTTCTGCCGGATGCGCACCGTCCCCTGCCTTGTATATTTGACCGCATTGGTTAAAATTTGTTCCAGCACAAAAACCAGCCATTTCTCGTCGGTCACCACCGTTCCTGTCAGTTCCCCGATTTCCAGGGCAAGATTTTTATAAATAAAAAGGGGGGCGGTCTTTTTCACCGCCTGACGCACCAGCTTTTCCAGACTGTACTCCTGCAAAACCAGATCCCCTGTGCCTCCCGCCATCCGCTGGTACTGCAAAGCCATCTCCACATATTGTCCCGCCTTTAACAGTTCCAGCTCCATGGCACGCCTGTCCGGTTCCTCCTCCCGCGCCAAAAGCTTCAAAGCCGCCAGCGGGGTCTTGATCTGATGGGACCAAAGGGCGTAATACCGCCTCGCATCCTCCAGTTCCCTCTGCAAAATCTCCTGCGCCCTCTCCTTTTCCTTCTGCACCGCAAGCAGCGCCCCGGCATAAAGCTTTTCTTCTTCGGAACCTGCAGGTAAATCGCTTCCAAGCCCTTCCGCCGCAAGAGAGGCCATCTCCTCCAATTCCCGCATATGCCGGTGATACCCCAAAAACCCTGCTGCCAGCCCGATGAAAAGCAAAAAAGCCGTCAGGCACACGGCATAAATAAAAGGCTTTGTTTCCAGGCCGCACAGATAAAAAACCAGCCCGAAAAGCAGCCAAAAAGCGGCCGCCCAAAACAGCAAATCCCTCTTTTTCCACAAATAAGCTTTCATTTCCATACAGCCCTTACCCTTTTAAGCTTCCACCAGATATCCCATCCCCTTTTTGGTATGGATAAACCCCCGGCATCCCAATTCCTCCAGCTTCCTGCGGATCCGGGTCATATTGACTGTCAGCGTATTATCGTCGATAAACGACTCATCCTCCCACAGATTCCTCATGATCGTATCCCGGGACACAATACTCCCCTTCTGCTCCATCAAAAGCTTCAGAATCCTAAACTCATTTTTCGTCAGTTCACACACCTTTTTTTCATATTCCACTTTGGAGTCGTCCAGATGCAAAAAAACGTTTCCGCAGGACAGGATATTCTTCTGCGCCGAGAAATCATAGGTTCTGCGCAAAAGCGCCTGTATCTTGGCGGTCATCACCTCCATGGTAAAAGGCTTCGCCACAAAATTATCCGCTCCCAGATGAATCGCCATGACCAGATTCATATTATCGTCCGCCGAGGAAATAAAAATGATGGGAACCCGGCTTTCCCTGCGGATTGCGCTGCACCAGTAAAACCCGTCGTAAAAAGGCAGGGAAATGTCCATCAGCACAAGGGACGGCGCCTCCTCCAAAAAGGCGGACAGCACCGCCGAAAAATCCTCCACACATACCGTCCTGTATCCCCACTTTTCCAAATGCCTGGACACCACGCCCGCAATGGCGGAATCGTCCTCCACAATCATAATCTTATATCTGCCGTCCTCCACGCCGCATTCCTCCTATTCTTCCTGTCGTCCCTACCTTGCCTGCAGCCGTCCGATATTTTTGATCAGCACGGAAATGGTTCCGTCCTCATTGGTAATAAACTCCACCTTATTCGGATCCTTATACTCTTCCATGGGAATGGAGATTTCAATACCGGAATCCGTCGTGAGGCGCTGCTTCTGATACTTTTTCATCGTAGCCTCACTCTTTAACTCCAACACTTCCCCCGTCATATGGTACTTGTCCAGCTTCTCTTCCAGCTCCGCCTGCATCTGCGGACTGTCCCCAAAAATCTTTTCCTGCACATTTTCCACCGCCAGACTGCCGGACTCTTCCAATTCCTCATAAATCACCTTCTTGGCTTCCATCTTGCGCGCAGCGTCCTCTTCCCCGTAATACTTTTTATTTACCTGTTCCACCGCACGGGCCACGATATCCAGCTTGGCCTTCGGCGACAGGGGCGCATGACACTCCAAAAACAGTTCGGACAGATACGGCCGCTTCTCTCCGTTAATATCATACTTCTTCTCTGTCAAAAAGATATCGCCGCTGGAAAAATCCACCACAAACGCCTCGGAAAGCTTCTGGCCTGCGGCGGGCAAAAGCGCCCTCTGTAAAATGATATCATTGAGATTCCCGCCTGCCTCCGCCGCCTTGGTCGCATGGGTGTAAGACGTTTTATAATTTAATTTCAAAAAGCCAAAATAGTCCGTCCCCTCCGACGCAAACACCACCACAGCCACATCCGCCGCAGGAATATCAATGTTCGCATTCATAATGCCATAAAGCTTTTCACATAATTTCTTACTGGTTTCCACAAAATTGTCTGCCGTACAATCCCGGATCCATCCCATCACCTCAGAGTCCTCCGAAAACCGGCATTGCTTCCCTTCGTCACTCTCGGTCACTTTTTCGATATGCGCTTTCAAAAAGTCGCACAGACTGGAACCCATATCAATGGGCCAGTCGGACAGCACCGGCATCCCCACAGATGAATCCAATATATGTACAATACCCGTTTTCATGATTATAGAATCTTTCAGCATCTATTTGAATCCTCCCTGATCTTCCTGCTCAAATTAAATTCTTCTTCTGCTAATTCGATACGTTGCTGAATCTCCTTCTCTGTAGGCAGTTGCTTCTTAATCTCTTCCAATTTAACATTATCATAGGAGGCAACACCCATCGGCGTTTGGATTCCCTGAAATGCCCACTGTACTTCCGTCTGATCCTTATCTTTGCAGATCAGCAATCCAATTGTGGGATTTTCATCCTGAGTCCGGATAAGGTCATTCACTGCATTTACATAAAAATTTAATTTTCCGGCAAATTCCGGTTCAAAGGAAACAGCCTTCAATTCAACTACTACATAACATTTTAGGCGGATATGGTAAAACAACATATCGATCTTTCGGGTTTTCCCTGAAACTACAATTTCCTTTTGTCTCCCGATAAATGCAAAGCCTGTTCCAAGTTCCAGCAAAAATCTGGTAATATTCTGTTCCAGGGCCGCTTCCAGCGCCGTTTCATCATAGTCCGGCGGCAAAGTTATGAAGCTTAAATCATAAGTGTCCTTTGTAATTTCCTGTGCCAATTTTCCCTGAACCGCAGGCAATTTTTCACTAAAATTTGTAATTGCAGTTCCAGTTCTGCCATATAGTCCCGACTTAATACAATTCTGAAGTGTGCTTCTGCTCCAGCCTTCTTCTATTGTTTGACATATATAAAACAACGCCTCTTCTATAGATTCACATTTTGAAATAATATCAATATGATGACCCCATGGAACATATGCAAAAAAATCAGGAAAAGGGAATTCTCCAATAAGCCGTTGGAGTTTTTCTTCGCTTACATTTTTTCCAATCTGCTCCACTCTCGGCCGAATTGTTAAAATCTGTGTTTCTATTTCTCCAATAAGCCGTTGGAGTTTTTCCGCATCATCTCCTGCATAAAATGTATACCACTTTTTCATATACCAAAGATTAGTAGTGCTAAAACCTTTTACATCAGGAAATTCATTTTTCAAATCAAGGCTCAGCTGCTCAACAATGCCACTTCCCCATTTTTCTTCCGCTTTACGCATGACAAGATCCCGTCCTAACTGCCAGTTGAACAGCAGCTGTTCGGAATTTACTTTTATTGCAGCCTTTATCTGTGTATTTCGGAATCGTTCCTTAATATCATGAATCCATTTTACATAATCAGAGTCCAAATGCACATCATGTGAACTTACAATGATTGGGGAGGTGTCTTTTTTATTTTGCATTAATCATTCCTCCTTTTGATGGTATCTAAAGCGCCATCCAAAAGCCATCCGCCTATATGGTATCACCCTACCTTCATGATTATATCCCGAAAAGGCAATTTACTCAATCATCTTCTTTTGGTTCAGCCCCAATGGCAGCGGCTTAAGGCGGGAGGCAGGCCCGCGTGCCGG
>DERU01000003.1 GCA_002361095.1 Lachnospiraceae bacterium UBA3332 | reverse complement strand
GTCAGGCAACTTTTTCCTCACGCGTAAGTACGCATCACCATCTTTTTTGTACAATAGGAAATAATATTTTCTATTGTACAAAAAAAGGCGGTCTGCCGCCTGATCCCGGAGGAACCCAGTTCATGGATATTTCAATCGTAATCGGACAAATGTGCGTCATGCTGATCCTTATCCTGATCGGCTACACCCTGTTCCATAAAAACAAACTCAGCAGCGTCTCCTCCGGCCATATATCCGGTCTGGTAGTAAACATCTGCAATCCCGCAACCATCCTTTGCTCCGCGTTTGACAAAAAGGACGTCGTTCCCGCAGGTCACATGCTGTACGCGCTGCTTGTCACCCTTGGTCTCTACGCCCTTTTACTGCTGGCCGGGGCTCTGCTCCCAAAAGCCATGCGGATTCCCAAAAACGACCGTTATATCTACCATTTCCTGACGGTATACGGCAATGTGGGTTTTTTGGGGATTCCGCTGGTCTCTGCAGTGCTTGGCCCCGACGCGCTGGTCTACGTTTCCATCAACTGCGTGGTATTCAATCTGCTGTTTTATACGACAGGCGTTGCGATCATCCAAAAAAAAGCCGGAAAAAAGGCACAGCCGGGAATCGGACATGCCCTCTCCAAAATCTGCAACGTGGGAACCGTCTCTTCCCTGCTCACCATTCTTTTGTATCTGGTGGATTTCCGTCTCCCCATAATCGTATCTGATACCATCGCCTACGCGGGACGCGCGACCACCTTCCTTTCCATGGTGGTACTGGGTGTTTCCGTAGCCCAAATTCCCACGCGGCAAATTTTCTGCCACAAACAGGATTATCTTTTTGTCCTGCTGCGGATGATCCTGATCCCCGTCTGCCTCATCCTTTTGCTCAAGCCCGTGATCACATCCCCGCTTCTCCTGGGAACCTCCGCCCTTCTTCTGGCAGTTCCCTGCGGAAACCTGCCGCTGATGTGTTCCCGGGAGCATGGACTGCATACCGATACCCTGGCAAGGCTCATCGTACTGACCACCCTGCTCTCTGTGGTAACGATTCCGGTCACAGTCTTTTTCCTATAAACCAAATCTTGCGTCTGTCGTACGTCCAAACCGTGAGACGGACGTTTTGCAAAAAACTCCCAGGCATCTGCCGCATTTGCAGATTTTTCCTACCGCTCCTGCTCCTCCCGCAGGATCTTCATGAAAGTCCGGCTGGCCGGCCCCGGATCGCGAAATACCGCCGAACCGGCCACAATTACATTGGCGCCGGCACGGAGCACCTCCCGGACGTTCTCCTGCGTAATCCCGCCGTCCACTTCCAAATCAATGTCCCTGCCCTCCTGCCCGATCATATGTCTCGCCGTCCGGATCCTTTCAATGGATTCCGGGAAAAACTTCTGTCCGCCAAATCCCGGCTCCACGCTCATTACCAAAAGCAGATCGATCTGTCCCAGATACCTCCCTATTTCCTCCACCGGGGTACCCGGCTTTATGGACAGCCCCGCCCTGCACCCGAAACGGTGTATCTGCGCGATCGTCTCCTCTGCGTCTGCGCATGCCTCCAAGTGTACCGTAATAATGTCCGCCCCCGCCTTGGCAAACGCTTCTATGTATCTTGCCGGTTCCACAATCATCAAATGTACATCCAACACCATATCGCAGGATTTGCGGATGGACTCCACCACGCAGACCCCATAGGACAGGGAAGGCACAAAAGTACCGTCCATCACGTCTATATGCAGATATTTTGCGCCGGCCTCCGAAACCTCACAAACCTGTTTGCCAAGCCGCATTACATCCGCTGCCAAAATTGAAGGAGCCAATATATTATCCATGAAAAAACCTCTTTATCTTTTTACGCAAAGCGGCCCGGTCGCCCAAGCCGCCACTTCCCGCCTGTTCCTCTATCACTTTACCACAATTCCCATGGGGCGGTCAACTCATATCCCCCCGGGAACAGGGAAATCTGTTTTACGGGCCGTTTTTTAATATCCCAGTTTTTTGTCCACGATCGAGCCGTCCATGGCGTTGACCGTAAGCAGGCTTTCATAAGCCCATATACTTTCTATCGCATTTCCCCCGGCAGTATTCTCAACTCCCCCTACATAGACCTTTCCCGTCCCGAAAAAGTCCCACACCGGAATCATCAATCCCTCCGTTTCCGTCCCGTTTTTACGGACGCGCATATATCCAAGCTGCACGCGGTCGATATGGTACTCCGCCCTTTCCAAATCCCTGTACTTTTCCACCACCATCTTTTTAAAAACATCCTGAATATCCGAAAACGGTAGCAAAAACACATACTCATCGGAAACGTCTTCAATCTCATACGGCGATTCCCAATCCAAACATACCACCCCGCTTTCGTCATAAATAAGATTCAAATGTTCCGCAGGCCATGAAACATCCCCCGCCTTTCCATACATCCCCTCTCCCGTCGCGTATGTGACGGGGATACTGTCAATCCGTCTGGTAAAATGAATACAGTATCCGGTATCTGCCTTTTTTGACGTTCCGTCGGCGTCCTCACCGCCATGGCTGATAAAATATTCTTCCCCGGCGTAACCGTATTCCGTAAGACCAAGTTTTGCCACCAGCGTCTCCGCCTGCTTTCTGATTTCCTGTGTGGAAAAAGACGCGTCTTTTGCATCTTCATCCGTTCCCTGCACATAATTGCCCCCCTCTCCGGGTTTCTCCACCGTAAAACGATTCCAATACCAGCCGTCCCGCATGGAGTTATCAAGCCAGACCATGTAATCGATACCGTCTGCCGTCACATAGCCGCTGATTCTATTGCCTGCATCGTTTCCGGGTTCATACCGCACGGTTGTGTCCTTCTCAGCCGTAACGACTTTTTCGGGCGCGTCTTTTATCCATCCTTCCAGCTGCGCAAGCGTTTCCCCATAAGTAACATCCTTATCGCCGTATAGGTCGCTTTCTTTCGCCCCGGCTGCCATCTCTGCCTTTATCCAATCAATTTTTCTCTGTAACTCCTCCTTTGTAACGCCGATGCCCCCCATGGCTTCCACATCCCGGTCCCAGAGTTTTCCGCCTCCGAGCAGCGCATTGTTTACCGTATCGTAATCCTGCTGGGTAAAGGCCCGGGGCTTTACCCTTTTTTTCCGGAAGCCGTCCGCATCCGGCACGACCACCGCAGCATCTACCGTCACACGGACATTTCCGCCCGAGACGGTATCCTGATAGGTCTGCGGCGCTTTGACCTGATCGGCAATCTTACCGGCCGTACCGCTTTGCCCCTTTTCCGCCCCGCCCGCGCTCTTTTCTGCTTCCTGCGCTGCGGTTCCCGCATGATCTGTTCCCAAACCCTTGTTTCCTGTAGCCGCTTCCGCCTTTGGTACGATCACGGTCTCCCCTGTTTCAAAAGTACTTGCGCAGCCGAATAACATCGCCGCCATACAACACGCCACAAGAAATGTCCCGACTTTTTTTCTTTTCATCTTATGAGCCCTCGCTTTCTTTTTCCTTCCGCCTGCTGCGGTCTGATCCAATCCGTTTCTTTTTCCGGAGCCATATCTTTAATGATTTGTACTCCATGCACATTGAGGGTATCATACCGCATTGTAAAAAGTCCGCATCATTGTGTAATACTTTTGTAAACCGGCCGTCACGGGCACAGTGCAAAACCATATCAGTCTTCAAACCGCACCCGCACTATCGTACCTTTTCCCTGTTCACTTTCAATGATAAGCTGCGCCCCATGCAGCTTTGCAATCCTACCGCACAGCGCAAGCCCAAGCCCGCAGCCTCCGGCCTTTCTGCTACGCGCTTTATCCACCATATAAAATGCCTCCGTCACCCGTGCAATTTCCTCCTTTGGCATACCGAATCCCTCATCCTGCACGACAATTTCATGATTTTTTCCCAAAAGCCGGACAACGGTTCCCGGCGCACTGGCTTTTGCCGCATTGTCGATGAGATTGATCAGAAGGCTTTCCAGCAAATCCGAATCACCATTTATCTCCTGCATCCTGCAGGATACCTCCAAACGGATATCCCGCTGCGCAAGCGGCCCTTCCTCCAGTTTACGCACACGCTCAAATAGCACCCCCATATCCGTCTTTTCCAACACAATGCTCTCGTTTTCATAAAGCCCAATAAGACTCATAAGCTTCGCCGAAAGCCGTTCCAGCCTCCTGCCCTCCTCATAAATGTGTGTGAGCGCACTCTGCCGCTGTTCCTCCCTGACATGTACATGCAAAAGTGTGTCCGAGTAACCGATAATCGAAGTCATCGGCGTTTTCAATTCATGTGCCATACTGCCCAAAAGCAGGCGCCGCCGTTCGGACACCTCAGCCAATTCCTCCACTTGCGCTTCCATCCGCCCCGCCATCCCGTTAAAGGCATCCGCCACCACGCCCACTTCATCCTTGGAACGCACGTTTGCACGCCGTCCAAGATTTCCGTTGCGTATGTCCAACGCCGCATCCTTCAATTCCCCCAATGGTTTCAGAATTTTTTCCGTAGCAAAAAAAACCACGGGAACCGTTACCGCCGTACAGCCAAAAAGCGCTAAAAAAAGCAGCCACGCCTGTCTTTTGCATTCCCCATAAGCCTCCGAAATGTCACTTACCAGTACAAGACTATAGCCTTTTGTCAAGTCCGCCATGAGTGCCTTGCCTACAATAAAAAGGCGTTTATTCCCCACCGTCTGAATCACGCCATAACCGGTCTCCTGCTGCCATTTTTTTATAGAGGAAGGCGTCAGGCGGTACTCTGTCAGGTTACAGATTTCTTCTCCGTCCTGTAATAAAATATACTGCTGCGCCCCGTACTTTCTGATCAGATAATTGGTGTAAGAATATTTCGTTGTCTCCCCAAAACTTTCTACATTACTGTTTTCCAACTCTACTCCCAGCGCATTAGCTGTTGCGCAGAGTTGCTCCATGCAGCTTTCCGCCGCCCTTTTTTCATGATACACAAATGAACTATGAATCACTGCCGCCCCCGAAAGCCCCACCGCTGCCGTTGCCGCCGCCGCCGTGATCAGGGAAAGTTTTTTCCAAAGCTTCATGTTTTTCTCTCATTCCGCCGCACAAGCGGCATCTTAATCTGCGGGAACCCCGGAGCGTGTTTGAAAAATGTTCTGTCAGTCTTCCAGCCGATAGCCCATTTTCGGAACCGTGCGAATAATGTCATAAAAATCCAGCTTTCTCCGAAGCTGCCCCACATGCACATCCACCGTGCGGGTTTCCCCCATATAATCCAGCCCCCAAACACGGTTTAGCAGTTCTTCCCTGGAAAAAGCAATGTTACGCCCCCGCGCAAGCGTTACCAAAAGTTCGTATTCCATCGGCTTTAAGGCAACCGGTATCCCCCCCTTTGTCACCTTGTGCTCCCGCAAATGAATTTTCACGTCCCGGATGCAGATTTGCGTGCGTCCCCTGCCTGTACGCTTTAGCACCTTTTCAATCCGCACCAGAAGTTCAAGCACCTCGAAAGGCTTTACAATATAGTCTTCCGCCCCTGCCTTTAGGCCATGCACCTTGGAAGCCACATCCGCCTTTGCCGTCAGAAAAATCACCGGAATCTGCACTTTTAAAAAGTCGGATATCAGCGCAAATCCATCCCTGCCCGGAAGCATTACATCCACCAGCGCCAGCGCTGCGTCGTCCGCCTTCCCGCTGCGCAAAAGGCATTGCGCCTCTATACCGTCAAAAACCGCTGTCGGTGTGTAACCTGCGGCTTCCAAATTCATGCAAATCAATTCCGAAATCGAAGGATCGTCTTCTACCACTAATATTCTCATGACTCCTCCATGAAATCACGCAACTCTCCAAGTCTCTCCCCTGCAGCAAATGTCCCTGTAGTGTCAGGGGGGCGGGGAGGCCACAAAAGGGAATATCCCGGAATCATCATAACACATGATTTTTCGAAAATATGCAACAAATTGTAAATTTTGAGGGTTGCCGCCCATGCCCTCCCGCAAAGTTTAATGGGCCTGCGCAAAAATCATTCCGGTATATCCGCCCTTTTTCCCTCATAAAATGGTAAAAAACTTTACAGGTTACATGCTTTGAAAAAAATACGCTATGGTTTTCTGGGAATTTCGCTCGTCTTCCTGCTCTTTACCGTCCTCTACCTGGGACACGGTTTTGACGCTTATCTTTTCCATAAAATGACGGACTCCTATTTTAAGGAATCCATGGAGAACGACGCCCTCAATCTGCACTTTACGCTTGCAAATCCGGAAAAATACGGCATTACCTTAAAAAGCGCCTCCCTGCCCGTATATTCCAGGCAGGGCCAGCTTGCTTCCGTACAGGCAACCGCAGACTTTCTCGAACGTCTTTCCCATATCCGGCCCTCCCGCCTGCGGGAAGAAGACCGTTATACCTACGACCTGTTATACTCCTGGCTCCAAACCCAATATGCAGGACGGGACTTTACGTATTACGAGGAACCCCTTTCCCCCTCCGGCGGCATGCAGAGCGAACTTCCCCTGCTGTTGGCCGAATATACGCTGCGCGGCAAAAGTGATATCCAAATTTATTTATCCCTGTTGGAATCCACTGCCGCCTATCTGCAGGGACTCTCCGACTTCGAATCCGAAAAAGCGCAGGCAGGGCTGTTCATGACCAGACAGGATGCGGAAAATGTGGTCTCCCAGTGCGACCACATCATGGACAAAGCCGCCATCGACTCCGGAACCCATTTTTTACAGCTTACTTTTGCAGACAGGGTAGAAGCATTGCAGCAGCAGGGTATCATCACCGCCCAGGAAAAGGAACAATATCTTGCGGAAAACAACCGCCTGTTATCCACTGTCGTACAGCCCGCCTACGACAGGCTTGGCGACGATCTGCTTTTGCTGTCCGGAACGGGACAATATGACGGCGGCCTGTGCGAAATGCCGCAGGGACGGGCCTACTACGCCTGGCTTACCCAAAAAACCACCGGCTCTACGCTGGATATGGACGGCATTTACACAATTTTACAAAAAGTTTTTCAGCAAAAATTTGAAAATATCCAAACCCTCGGTGCAAAATACCGGGAACTGACCGGAAGTTTTCCCGATCCCACCCTTTTGTCCGACGAATTTCCCCTCTTAGAGCCTTCCGAAATTCTCTCCGATCTGCAGGCACGGATGCAAAAGGATTATCCGTCCCTTACGGAACTTTCCTCCCAGGATATCCAATGTACCGTACGGGATGTAGACGCCGCGCTGGAACCCTACACCAGCCCCGCTTTTTACATGACGCCCCCGGTGGACGATCTGGCCCATAACACAATCTGCATCAACCGCGCTTCCACCGCCGCCGGCCTCGAACTCTACACCACCCTGGCCCACGAGGGATACCCCGGTCATTTGTACCAGACCGTATATTCTTCCCTGTACCAGGCAGATGCCGATCATGAACTTCCCATCCGGGAACTGCTCCACTACGGCGGCTATGTGGAGGGCTGGGCTTATTATACGGAACAGCTTTCCTATACATACGCCGCAGATTTACTGCAAAACGCAGGCGCATCCCCCGCCGCATCCCTGCTCTGTACCCTGACCAGCCTGCAGCGGGATTTACAAATCAATCTTTTTTCGCTGCTCGATATCTCCCTGCACTATTACGGGGCCCAAAAAGACGACATCCTGCGGTCCCTGACCTCTTTCGGACTGTCCGATGAAAGCGCGGACCGCATTTACCATTATCTGCGCACCGCCCCCGCCACATACTTAAAGTATTACGTGGGCTACCTGGAAATGACCGCCTTAAAAAACAGGGCGAAAGCACAATGGGGGGACGCTTTTACGCCCATGCGCTTTCACCGGTTCGTACTCAAGGCGGGGCCTTCCGACTATAAAAACCTGACAAAGCGGCTGTTAAACAGCCGCTTTTCAAATACGCTCATTCGATGCTCTTTAAAGACTCCGCCATATTGATCCGCTCCAGTTTGGCGTACATAAACAAATCCACCACCACCATAAACACAAATGTCAGCAGGATACTCCACAGATAACTCCGGGGAAGAATCCGCACATCAAACGTAATCATGTCCACGTCAATTTCGGAAATCACAAAGCCGTGTAAAAAAACACCCAGCACCAGACCTACCGCTGCCCCGATCGCCGTCAGAAGAATATTCTCCCGAAAAACGTAGGAGGCCGTCTCTGCAGGATAAAAGCCCAACACCTTTATGGTCGCAATTTCCCGGATCCGCTCCGTGATGTTAATATTGGTCAGGTTGTAAATGACGATAAAGGCCAGCGCCCCCGCGCAAAAAACTATCAAAACCACAATGTAATCCACGCTCTTCATCATATTGGAGACACGATCCATAAAATCCGCAGAGTCCGAAACGGCGGATACCTCCTCGCAGGCCAACAGTTTTTCCGAAAGCGCCCCGACATCGACGCTTTTTTCCACGTCAATATAAAGGCTCTTATACGCGGGGCTGCCGCCGTTATCGGCTTCCCAAGTATCCGGACTGATATAAACATAATTGTATACAAAGTTCCGGCTGGTGGCGACCAGTTTCACCGTCAGCTTTTCACCGTCCTCGTTGCGCATGGATACCGTATCCCCGATCTTGAGTCCGCATTTCTCCGCAAGCTTGGCATCCATAACCGCTTCCCCTTTTTGCGGCCAGCTTATCGGTTCCTTCTTTTTGGTATGCAGATCAATATAGTCCCGCATCTGCTCCGGATTTTTGGGAATCACAATGTTTGCGGACTTGGTGGCGGACGCGCCGGTTACATCCATCGCTTTCTCACAGACAACCGTATATCCCTTTGCCCCATTTTCCATGGCTATCCGCGCGGCATCGGATTCTTTCCCACCGATCGGATCCTTCAAAGTCACACCCAAAGCATACTTTTGGATTTCCCCATATTGCTGCACCGCCACGTCCGTAATCGAATCCTTGATTCCAAAGCCTGTCACCAGCAATGCGCTGCATCCGCCGATTCCCACCACCATCATAAAAAACCGCTGCTTATACCGCAGCACATTGCGGATGGATACCTTTACCAGAAACGAAAATCTTTTCCAGATAAAGGGGAAATATTCCAGCCAAATCCGCTTTCCGGCCTTGGGGGATTTGGGACGCAAAAGCTGCGCCGCCACACTGGTCAGTTCATACCGGCATGTCAGCCAGGTAGTCCCCATAGAACACAATAACGACACAAACAGGGAAATAAACGCCAGTCCTGCGTCGAATATCAGGGCAGCCTCCCCCAGGCTGTACATAATTTTGTATGCGCTCCATATCACGGTAGGAAACAAAATACAACCGGCAAAAAAACCGAGTATACTGCCGATCACCGCCGCGCTGCCGGAGTAGAACAAATACTTGCCCATGATCCTGTACTCCCCGTAGCCGAGGGCTTTGAGTACCCCGATCTGGGTGCGCTGCTCCTCCACCATCCGGTTCATCGTAGTAATACATACCAAGGCCGCCACCAAAAAGAAGAACAGCGGAAAAACTTTGGCAATCCCCCTGACAATCGCGGAATCGTTCTCAAAGCAGGCGTAGCCTACGTTGGTGTCCCGCCCCAGCACATAAATATCCGGCTCCTTCAAATCTGCCAGTTCCTGTTTTGCGTCCGCAATTTTCTCCTCCGCTTCCGCCGTTTTGTCCTCCAGTTCCTGCAGACCGTCCGCATACTCCTTTTTGCCCTCGTCCAAATCCTTTTGCGCGTCGGCAAGTTTTTGCCGGTTCTCCTCCAACTCGGCTTCCCCGTCCGCTATATCGCGCTGCGCCTGCGCAAGTTCACGGTCTGCTTCCTGTGCCTGACGTTCCCCGGCCTCGACTTGGGCAAGCCGCTCCCGCAGATCCGCCTCCTGTGCCTCCAATTCCTGCAGCTGTAAACGCAGCTGCCCGATCTGTGCGGCAATCTGCGCCGCTTCACTGCCCTCCGGCGCCGCCTGGTATGAGGCTTGCGCCATCGCCAAGGCCGCCTCCAGCTGCTGTCTTCCCTGCGCCAGCTGCGCCTGCCCATCCTCTATCTGCCTTCTGGCATCCGCCAGTTCCGAACGGTTTTGCGCCAGCTGTCTTTGACCGTCGGCAAGTTCCTGCCGTCCGTTTGCCAGTTGGGCTTCCCCGTCCGCAATTTTTACATTGGCATCGGCCAGTTCGGCTTCCCCGTCCGCAATTTTCTTTTCCGCATCCGCCAGTTCTTCCCTTGCCTCCGCCGTTTTTTCCGAAAGTTCGGCCTCCGCATCCGCGATCTTTTCATTTGCTTCCTTCAAAATCGCGTCATATCGCTGCATTGCCGCTTTCTCGGTCAGCGGCTCGGCCCAGTCTTTAAATTCCTCCACCGTCTCTTTGTAAGCGTCGCTGTATAACTCGTAATCCTCCCGAAACCGCACAAACAGTTCCGTAAAGTATTCGGTGTCAAACCCCTGCGGCAAAAGATAAACAAAGCCGCTCACCTTGCCGTTGCCAAGCGCCGAAGATCCCCTTTCGTAATTGGCGTAATACACCGCGTCCACCAGCCCTACAATCTCATAAGTCTGATACGCAAACAGATTGCCCGTCTCCTCCTCGTTTTCCCCTGCAATCCCCAGAAAAGAACCGATGTCTTCTTCCTGAAACGCATGCGCATCCACCACACATTCCTCCGGCTTTTGCGGCAGCCGGCCGGCTTTTAGCTGCAGCTGGTTTTGCACCGCAAGCAGGGTCTGTGCGGTCATGACCTTGATCTCCCCATCCGGATCTTGTGCCAAAAAATCGGTCGAAACCGCGCCTTCCACCGCTTCCACCCCTTCGTTTCCCGCAAAAAGCGTCTCCGCCCCTTTCTCAAATCCCAGCGTGGACAAAAGCCGTAAGTCGAACAGTTCCTTTTCGTTCATATAACTGCCGCCTGCCTTGACCATAGTAGGCGTCGTTACCATCAGCCCCGCAAAAAAACCAACCCCCAATGCCACGATCGCCAGTATCGCCATATAGCGCCCAAAGCTGCCCCGAATCTCCCGCAGCGTCGTTTTCACCATCGAAGATTTCATTTTCCGTCCTCCGTCACCACTCGATCTGCTCCACGGGTACGACACAGTCATTTTTTCTCATATCCGCAATCCTGCCGTTTTTCACCGTGATAATCCGATCCGCCATCGCCGTCAGCGCCTGATTGTGGGTAATTACCACCACCGTCACCCCATTGTTGCGGCAAGTATCCTGCAAAATCTTTAAAACCGATTTTCCGGTATTATAATCCAGCGCGCCCGTCGGCTCGTCGCACAAAAGCAATTTCGGATTTTTGGCCAGCGCCCTGGCAATCGCTACCCGCTGCTGCTCGCCTCCCGACAGCTGTGCGGGAAAATTGGCCGCCCGTTCCTTCAGGCCCACCTGTTCCAGCACAACGGCCGCATCCAACGGCTCCCGGCAAATCTGGGATGCCAGTTCCACATTTTCCAGCGCCGTCAGGTTTTGTACCAGATTGTAAAACTGAAACACAAAACCGATATCGTATCTGCGGTATGAGGTCAGCTTTTTCTTGTTGTAAGAAGAAATTTCACAGCCGTCCAGCATCACCCGCCCCTCGGACAACGTGTCCATGCCCCCAAGAATATTCAGGATCGTCGTTTTTCCGGCGCCGGACGCGCCTACCACCACGCAAAACTCGCCTTTCTCAATCGTGAAGCTGACCCCCCGCAGCGCTTCGATATCCACTTCCCCCATGTGGTATATTTTCTTCACATCCTTAAACTCTACAAAACTCATACCCCTGTCTCCCTTTCCGCCAACATTTCCTCCAGATATCCCCTGTCCCACAACAGGATTTTCAGTTTACGCGCCGCTTCCACCGCAGGCTGGGTAAAATATTGGTTGGTCATCACGGCTCCCACCATCCTGTCATAATACTCCCGCCCCGCGCATGCCTCCTGCACGGCCTTAACTCCGACCGGGGAGGCGTAACGTTTGCACTGGATCGCGTATGTCACACCGTCCTTCTCCGCCAGTACATCCACGCCGTAATCGCCGCTTCCCCTCGTAACCTCCACCTCATAAAACCCGCCTGCTTCCAGCAAATCCGCGCAAAAAAACTCAAACTCCCTTCCGTCCAATTCATCCAGCCGTTTTCCCCTAAGCTTCCTCCGCAGACTGCGCGCATGATAAAACGCAAGCCCAACCGCCAGCGCTACCAGAACCAAAACGCCCGCCGCGCAAACCGCCAAAAGCATCTGCTGCTCTGTTCCCCTCATATCCGTACCTAAACCTTTCATCGCCGGCGATGTCTGTTTGCCTAGGCATATCCGGACACACAGACACCGCCGGTATTCGCAATCCGGGCT
>DERU01000052.1:7227-7387 GCA_002361095.1 Lachnospiraceae bacterium UBA3332 | reverse complement strand
CCCGCCTGCCGCCCATGCCCTCCCATCCCGGCTACAAAATTGATTTCCGTGTTGCTTATCTGCAAAAATCAAGTCACAGGTCAGAGTTATTTGGATACGAATTTTATAGTCGGAGCAGGGGAAAGCTTAATATGGTACAAAGATATGCTGAAATTTTTAT
>DERU01000052.1:0-6977 GCA_002361095.1 Lachnospiraceae bacterium UBA3332 | reverse complement strand
TAAAGATATGCTGAAATTTTTATTCTGAAAATATTTACTTAAAACAAAAAGGATGCTATGATGACCATAAAACAAGAAGAATATCGCCAACACGCTTTTTGGAGACACAAATGAATCAGAAACTGAGAGAGACCCTGGAGGATTATTATAACATAATAAAAGAGAGCCGCCCCAATTACAGAACATGTTATAATAGCTTTTTGGAGTATTGCGATACACATTATTCGCAGTATTCTTTAAAGGAGTTGTTTGAAAAGCACCTGGATATTCTTGACATTAAAAAGGCATGCAAACATTATATTGAAACGAGTAAGAAGGCCACATCCATAGAAGCGGTTCAGCGTTTTTTGACAGCGATGGATTATTTTTACAGATTCTTAAAAGAGAATGGTATTAGATGTGAAAGTATAGAAGCAGGCTGTAGAAGAAAGGAAATTGTGCATGGCATATGTGTTAATTTAAGTAATGAATTGGAGCAGAAAATATATCTTCCTTTTGATGACGAACAGGAGTTGAAGATCGTAAATGAGCAGTTGACGTTGCTGGACAAACGGAATTTTTATCAATTGGGGCAGTCAATTATTTACCGTCTGTTAATAACATATGGATTCAAAGAAAAAGTGGTTATCAAATTTAAATTACATGATTTTGACAGTCAGAAAGGTGAATTATTGGTGAACTATAACGAAGACAATAGTATATATTTATATCTTCCGGATGACATTTGTCAAGACTTACGAGGGTATTGTGCCCTAAATAAGTATAAGAATAGAATACATCTGTTTACAAAAAGTAATGGAACTTCATTGACTCCTGACAGTATGCTGGGCACTTTAAAGAGCAGACTAAAGAAAATGAACATTACTAATTTTACGCCAACTACAGTGGCACTGTATGGGGTCGCTAATTTGATTGATAAAGGTTTGACTTTAGGGGAAATAAAACTTTTGACAGGCTTTGAAACACAGAAGATAGAAGATGTATCACAATATTTATTGACAGATGAAAATGTCGGCAAAGTGGTTAATGAAAAAATTATGTGAAGGAGCGTATAGGAATAAAGAATACAAAGTTCGAAACAAAAGTTGTAGTAATAACGCGATAGGTTTCGATAAGCTTTGGAAAGGCTGATATCTGTGGAAGAGAATAAACAGAAAGAATATGAGCGGCTGCGGCAGGAAATCCTTTGCTGCCGCAGCTGCAGAGATGAATTCGGGTTTGAGCCGCGTCCGGTGTTTCAAGGGAACATAGGCTCCAGAATTATGCAGATCGGGCAGGCGCCGTCCCGTAATGTGCACCAAACGGGCAGGCCTTTTGACGATGCCAGCGGCAGGAAGCTGCGGGAGGAGTGGTATCAAATTTCGGACAGCGAATTTTACAATCCGGACAATTTCTATATCGTATCCGTTGCACGGTGTTTTCCCGGAAAAGCGCCGGGCGGAGGAGACCGGCGGCCGCCGAAACGCTGCGCGCAAAAGTGGCTGTTTCGGGAGATGGAACTGGTGGATAATGCTTTATATATTTTGATTGGAAAATATGCGGCGGATTTCTTTTTCCCGAAAAAGGAGTTTACGTCTTTGGTTTTTGGGGATCAGCAATTGCGGGGAAAGCCCGCATTTGTACTGCCGCATCCGTCTCCGCTGAATGTAAAGTGGTTTTTGGATCATCCGGAATTTGATAGGCGCAGGGTGCGGGAGATTGCGTCGGCAGTGCATGAAATATTAGGCATCGCGCTGCCGCAGGATGCGCGGCATGGGAAGTTAGGTTGAAAAACATATGTGGTCGTTTTTCGGACGTGAATTTATGCCCGTCAAAGCGGGCAGGGAGGCTAGGTTGAAAAACCATATGCGACAGTTTTTCAACCGTGAATTTACGCCCGCTAAAGCGGGCAGGGAGGCTAAGGCAAAATGAAAAAACCCAAAATTCATCAGGAATCGTTTATTGCGCCGGGAGCCATTGTATATGGCGATGTGGCTGTGGGGGCCTGCAGCAGCATTTGGTTTCATGCCACCGTGCGGGGGGAGAGGGCCGGCGTTGTCATAGGAGAAGGCAGCAATATTCAGGATAATTGCGTTGTGCATGTGGATGCGGATCATGCGGTGGAAATCGGGAAAAATGTGACGGTGGGCCATGGGGCCATTGTCCATGGCTGCAAAATCGGAGACAATACGCTGATCGGCATGGGGGCGATTCTGCTAAACGGTGTCTCGATCGGAAAAAACTGTATTATCGGCGCCGGGGCTTTGGTTACGCAGAATACGGTAATTCCGGACAATTCCCTGGCGGTGGGAAGTCCGGCGAAGGTGATGCGCAAGGTGACGCCGCAGGAGGCGGCAGGCAACCTGAAGAATGCGCAGCGGTACGTGGAGGAATCCAAAGAATATAAGGATTTCTTGGAAAATGTCCCGCAGGAAAACGGCGTATACAGGCCCGGGAGGGAAAATTGAATGCACAGGCCGCACGGCGAAGGGCACGCTGTACGGTCTTAAAAGAAGAACTGCTTTCGCTGGCAGAACCGGATTATGCGCGTTTTGCCGCAAGCCTTTTACGTAAACCTTCGGAAAAGGAGCCGTCCGGAACGGCGGCCAATCTTTTGGGGGTTAGGCTTCCGGTGCTCAGGAAGCTGGCGGGGCGGCTGACAAAGCAGGACTGGCGGGAAAATCTGGAGGCGTTGTCCGCACATGTACAGGCTGTATCAGAAAAGAAAGACGACGGAGAAGATGGGAAAATCTGCTTTGAGGAAGTCATGCTTTGGGGATTTTTGGCAGGGAACGGCAAAATCGGCAGGGACCTTACTTTACAGGAGCAATTTGCATTTATCCGGTCGTTTATTCCCTATATAGATAACTGGTCTTTATGTGACAGCTTTTGTGCCGGTTTGAAATTTGCCAGGGAATTTCCGGAACAGACATGGGAATTTTTGCAGCCGTATTTTGGGGACGGACAGGAATATGCGGTTCGGTTTGGCGTCGTCATGGCGCTTACTTATTTTGTTACGGAGCATTATGTGGACGCCCTGTTTCAAATATTCGATGCGGTGCGGCATGAGGGATATTACGCTAAAATGGCCGTGGCGTGGGCGGTCAGCGTCTGCTATGTGAAATTTCCGGAAAAGACAACGCGTTATCTGGACGATAACCGTCTGGAGGATTTTACTTACAACAAGGCTTTACGCAAGATTACGGAATCCCGGTGCGTGACAAAAGAGGTACGGGAAGAAATGAGAAAACGCTGCCGGTGACGGATAAGGAAAAACTTTGTGTAACAAAGCAGCGCGGAAATGGAGTGAAAAATGGGAGCAACCGTTATTTTAAAAAAAGGGGAAGGGCGCACATTAAAAAGAGGAGGCGCCTGGATATTTGACAACGAGATCGCAAGGGTGGAAGGCGGGTTCCAAAACGGCGATATCGTGGAAGTGCAGGATTTTGACGGATATTTTATGGGGTGGGGATTTTATAATCCCCAATCGAAAATTTCCGTCCGCATGATGAGCCGAAAACGGGAGAATACCATCACGGAAGCGTTTTTGGAAAAACGGGTGCGGAATGCCTGGGAATACCGGAAACAGACGGTGGACACGGCGTGCTGCAGAGTCATTTTCGGGGAAGCCGACTGGCTGCCGGGGCTGGTGGTGGATAAGTTTGCCGACGTACTGGTGGTGGAATCGCTGGCGCTTGGAATCGACCGCTTAAAGCCTGTCATTTTGGACAAGCTGTGTGGCGTGCTGGCGGAGGACGGGATCAAAATCCGGGGGATCTATGAGCGCAGCGATGCCAAAGTGCGCCTGCAGGAAGGAATGGAACGCTTTAAGGGCATTATCGGGGAACCTTTCGACACAAAAGTGGAAATTGTGGAAAACGGCGTGAAATATATTGTGGATGTGGAAGAGGGACAGAAAACGGGATTTTTTTTGGATCAGAAATATAACCGGCAGGCAATTCGCAGGCTGTGTCCGGGCAAAACCGTCCTGGACTGCTTTACGCATACCGGTTCGTTCGCCTTAAACGCGGGAATGGCAGGGGCCAGGAGCGTGCTTGGCGTGGACGCATCCATGACCGCCATTGCGCAGGCGCAGGAAAACGCGGCCCTCAACGGGCTGTCCGACAGGGTGCGGTTTCGGTGTGCGGATGTATTTGAACTGCTTCCGGAACTGGAGCAAAAAGGGGAAACCTATGACGTGGTGATTTTGGATCCTCCGGCTTTCACCAAATCCCGCAATTCCGTTAAAGGGGCGGTAAAGGGATATCGGGAAATCAATCTGCGGGGGATGAAGCTGGTCAGGGACGGCGGCTTTCTGGCGACCTGTTCCTGTTCCCATTTTATGAATCCGGAATTGTTTGCAAAGACGATACGGGAAGCGGCGCACGGGGCGCACAAGAGGCTTTTGCAGGTGGAGTTTCGGACGCAGGCCAGCGACCACCCGATTTTGTGGGCGGCGGAGGAATCCTACTATTTAAAATTTTATATTTTTCAGGTGTGTGAGGAAGTGTAGGGTAAAATTTAAAAAACGGAATAAATTACGGGGAACGAATTTAAATTTCCGGGCGGTCATATAAAAGGGGGATGCTATGTTTATTCAATTAGGAAAGGCGACCATGGAATTGTCGGAAAAGGGATTGATTACGGGCATTACTTATGGCCAAAAATCTGTTTTTCCAGAGGGATGTAGGTCTTGGCTCATAAGGTTATTTAAAAACAGGGAACCGGTGGAAATCAAAGAGGTGATACAGGAGGGGGAACTGCTTATTTACCGTTTGGGGGATTTGGGGCATACGGTTTCTGTCCGGGTGGGCGAAAAAGAGGGCTATACGGTATTTGAAGTGACGGAATGTCCCGGATATTTTGACTTTTTGACGGTGGGGCCGATTGTTACGACGCTGAAAGATGTTGTGGGAGACGTGATCGGTGTCGTGCAGGGAAAAGATGCAGCGTTCGGAATACAGGCGCTGAATATGAAAACGCTTCCCGGAATTCCGGATGAACTTGCAGATTATGCAATATATGTGAATCCTGACGCCACATCGTCAGTGACGGTCTGCAACTTCGATTGCAGCCTGGCGACGGCATTTGAAATGCCTTTTGGCAGTGTATTGCATTTGTTCTGCGAGAACAGAAGGCGGGATAGGATCAAGACTGTGCTGTATGCAAAGGACAGCATTCCCGCGCCTGCCATGAACCGGGAAGACGGCGATATTCAGGGGGCAAAGTTTGCATTGTTTGCGTGTGGTGCGGCAGCGGCACTTGAAATGATCGGCAGGATTGAGATCGGGGAAGGGCTTCCCCATCCTGTACTGGAAGGGGAATGGCTTAAAACATCAAGAAAAGCGACATCCTCTTATATGATCGGTGCGTTCGGTGTCCAAAACATCGGAAAAATGACAGAGTATGCCCTAAAGGGCGGATTTACATATCTGTATCATCCGGAACCGTTTGACACGTGGGGGCACTTCGGACTGAGGAAGGATTTGTTTCCGGATGGCGACGCTTCCTTGAAGCAATGTGCGGATTATGCAAAATCGCATGGCGTCGGACTGGGGTTACACACGCTCACCGGTTTTATAAAGACAAACGATGCCTATGTGACGCCTGTTCCCGATAAAAGGCTAAAAACAATGGTACCTGCAAAACTGATAGCGGACGTGTCGGATATGCAGACGGAAATAGCGGTGGACCGGCCTGCGGGGTTTGAATATGCATCGACCCTGCACTGTTTCCGGATAGAGGAGGAACTTTTACAGTATGCAAAATGTGAGGGTACGGATACCGGTAAGGTCGTTTTGAAAGGATGTACCAGAGGGGCTTTTGGAACATCGGCAAGTACACATAAGGCAGGGTGCGATGTATATAAGCTGGTGGATCATCCCTACCGTACTTTTTTTCCCGACCTTGCACTGCAGGATGAACTTGCGGACAGGATCGGTGAACTGTTCAATGCAACGGGCGTAAAACAGATTTCTTTTGACGGGCAGGAGGGCTGTGAATGGACGGGGGAAGGCAGGTATGCCGAAATCCGGTTTGCGATGAGATGCTATGAAAAGTTTGATCATCTTGTGCTGAATGATGCTTCCAGACTCCATCATTTCCTATGGCATATGAATACCAGAATGAACTGGGGGGAGCCCTGGGGAGAAGAAATGCGTGCGGGCCAGGTGGAAGGAAGAATGCGGAATCAGGAGTTTTTCAAAAAAAATCTGTTTCCGGCAATGCTCGGGTGGTTTCTGATCCGGAAAGCAAACCGGAGATTTGAGGCCAGTACCCTGACGGATATAGAATGGGCATTGTCCGAAGCCGCCGGATTTGATGCCGGGTTTTCTCTTTCCGCATCCGAAGACACATTGGATAAGCTGGGCAACACAGACGAGATCCTTAAGGCTGTTAAGAATTGGGAAATTCTGCGGTATGAAAACCGTTTCGGCGAGGAATTGAAGAAGCTGCTTAGAAAGCCGGAAACGGAATGGCATCTGGAGACGGTTGACGACCGGAATTACAGGCTTTACCCGTTGGCGGTCAGCAAGCCGTTCATTTGCGATCTGCTGGAGATGCAGCCCGGACAGCCCGGCGGTTCGGACTGGAGTGTTGATAATCCTTTTGAAGAACAGGGACTTGCGTTTCGCATGAGGGTAGAGGGGTATGGTTATATTGAAAATCCGTGTTTTTACACGGGGAAGGGAATGATCAGGTTTGACACTGTTGTCAAAGGCGGACAATATCTCCTGTTCAACGGAACGGACGCATATGTGACCGACAGGAATTATAACAGGCTGTCAAAAGCAGAGTATACCGGCAAATGTCCTGTGGAGAGGGGAAGCGCCCCTTTAAGTTTTGGATGTTCCTTTGGGGGAGAGGAGGGGCCGGAGGTAAGGGTAAGGTTTATTACGGGGGCGGCTCCGTATATAATCAGAAGGAAGTGAAAAATTGACATGGGGCCTTATCCCCAGTAACAGTTCAGCCCTAATGGCAGCAGTTTAAGGCGGGAG
>DERU01000285.1 GCA_002361095.1 Lachnospiraceae bacterium UBA3332 | reverse complement strand
CGGCTGAAATACCGGTATCTGGATTTGCGCAGACCGGATCAGCAGCAGAAAATCATCCTGCGCAGTAAAATTTGCGCGGCATTCCGCAGTTTTTTGACGCGGGAGGGTTTTCTGGAGATTGAGACGCCTATTTTGTGCAAATCCACCCCGGAGGGAGCACGGGATTATCTGGTGCCAAGCCGGGTGCATCCCGGCAGCTTCTATGCGCTGCCCCAGTCGCCGCAGCTGTTTAAACAGCTTTTGATGTGCTCCGGTTACGACCGCTATTTCCAGATTGCCAGATGCTTCCGGGATGAGGATTTGCGGGCGGACCGGCAGCCGGAATTTACCCAGGTGGACATGGAACTATCCTTTGTGGATGTGGAAGATGTGATTGACGTCAACGAACGGCTTTTACAGGCGGTCTGTAAGGAGGCAATCGGGCTGGAGATTTCGCTTCCCCTGCCGAGGATGAAGTGGATAGATGCCATGAACCGTTACGGATCCGACAAGCCGGACACCCGGTTTGGCATGGAACTGACGGATGTGTCCGATGTGGTGGCGGATTGCGGTTTTAGCGTATTTACGGGGGCGCTGGCGGCCGGCGGCAGCGTGCGCGGGATCAACGCAAAGGGACAGGCCGGTATGCCAAGAAAGAAAATCGACGCGCTGGTGGATTTCGCAAAGGGGTATGGCGCAAAAGGACTGGCTTACCTGGCGATACAAAAGGACGGATCTTATAAATCGTCCTTTGCAAAGTTTATCGCGCAGGAGCGGCTGGACGAACTGGCAGGGCGCATGGACGGACAGCCCGGGGATCTTTTGCTGTTTGCCGCCGATAAAAATCCGATTGTGTGGAGTGTGCTGGGGGCGCTCCGGCTGGAACTGGGGGAGCAGATGGGGCTGATTGACCATAACGCTTTCCGTTTCCTCTGGGTGGTGGAATTCCCCCAGTTTGAATGGAGCGAAGAGGAAAACCGCTTTGTGGCCATGCACCATCCCTTTACCATGCCGATGGAGGAGGATTTGCCCCTTTTGGACACCGATCCCGGTAAGGTTCGGGCCAAGGCGTACGACATTGTGCTAAACGGTGTGGAACTGGGAGGCGGCAGCGTCCGGATTTTCCAGGACGACGTACAGGAAAAAATGTTTGAGGCGCTGGGATTTACGAAGGAAAAGGCGCATGAGCAGTTCGGCTTTTTGCTGGACGCTTTCCGGTACGGCGTTCCGCCGCATGCGGGTCTGGCCTACGGACTGGACCGCCTGTGCATGCTTTTATGCGGCGCGGAATCCATCCGGGAAGTGATCGCGTTTCCGAAGGTTAAGGATGCCTCCGACCTGATGACCGATTGCCCGAATCAGGTGGACGCAAGGCAATTGGATGAATTGGGAATTGCGGTTTGCCCTGACGCTGACGGCTTGGATGCGTCCGTTTGAGAACCTTGTTTCTATAATTTAAGAAAATTTTAGGATTTCGTTAAATTTTGGAAACCGTTTCCTATGTTAAACTGTCTAATAAATGGGACAGGCAATGGCAGATTGTCCTGATTTATCAGACAGATTGGCGTGGGGGCGGTTTTTATGATGCGGCAGAACGGACAAAACCAGGATTTGGATCTGATTCTGGAGGAGGACAAAAGAAGGAACCCCAAAAGCGGCTATCGGGTGATCGACGGCAGCAGGCAGGGGAACGCTGTGTACCGGCAGCAGGCAGGGCAAAGATATGGCGCAAGCACACCGGCAAGCCGGGTGCGGGAGTTTGGAGGCAGACAGGCACAGATACAGCTGTGGGAGAAAAAGCCGCAAGGCCAAAGGGAACGCGTGGGGTTATCCGCAAGGGAAGCACAGATCCGTTACAGAAAGGCGGTGCGCCGCAAAAGACGCCGCCGCCAGCTTTTGATTGCCCGGACAGTGGCGGCTGTCTCTGTGGTTTTATTGTTTTGCCTTGGCATATTCGGCCTATGGAAACTGGGAACTTTTTTCTGGAAAAAGGAAGGGGAGAAGGACGCTTTGTCCGCCATGCAGATGTGGGAGGAGGAGCGGATGATTCTCGATAACCGGTCGGGGAAACCCCTGATAGAGGAAGATCTGCTGACTCCCAACGAATACTCCCGTCCGGGGGAACCGCTTCCTGAAGTGACGGAGATTTTTGTCCATTATACGGCAAACGCAGGAACCAGCGCCGCCCAGAACAGAAGCTATTTTGAAAATCTGGGCATTACGGGGGAGACTTCCGCTTCCGCCCATTTTGTGATCGGCTATGAGGGGGAAATTATCCAGTGCCTGCCGCTTGACGAAATCGGATACGCGGTCAAGGAGCATAATTATAATTCCATCTCCATTGAATGCTGTTACCTGCAGGAGGACGGAAAATTCGAGGAGGCCACCTATCAGTCCCTGCTGGAACTCTTGGGATGGCTGATGAACGAATACGATTTAGGGCCTTCCGCCATCAAACGGCATTATGACAGCTGCGGAAAAATCTGTCCGAAATATTACGTGGAACATGAGGATGCATGGGAGCAGCTT
>DERU01000171.1 GCA_002361095.1 Lachnospiraceae bacterium UBA3332 | reverse complement strand
AAACGCATCAGGGCGCAAAAAACTCACTATGTTCGGACAATTTTGCGCCCTGACGCTGAAATCCCCTAGGAATTTGGGGAATTTCTCCGCTTTGGATATGCAGCCTCCGGAAAAGGTCCGTCCGCGCCCCCCTATACCCTCCGCTGCCGTCCGCGCCCGGTTTGGCATAATCCCTTTCTCCATGAAAAGCAAGTAACGATCTTTCCCTCCAGTAACGGTTCAGATCTGTCTGAACTGTTACTCCCTCCAAAAATTTTTGGCCGGATGGGGTAGCTTTTTTCAGGGGATACGTTATATAATGGATGGGGCCAAGCCATACCGGCCCGACTATGTATGCGGAAGGAGCCTTTGTTCCATTATGAATATCGGATTTGACAACCAAAAATATCTGCAAACGCAGTCCGAACACATCCGCAAGAGAATCGGCATGTTCGGGAACAAACTTTATCTGGAATTCGGCGGCAAGCTGTTTGACGACTACCATGCTTCCCGGGTATTGCCGGGATTCGAACCGGACAGCAAGCTGAAAATGCTTTTACAACTCAAAGACCAGGCGGAAATCGTCCTCGCCATCAGCGCGGGCTTTTTGGAAACCAACAAAACGCGCCGCGATTCCGGGCTTACCTATGATTTGGAAGCCATACGCCTTGCAGAGTCTTTCCAAAAGATCGGCCTGATGGTGGGCAGCATGGTTATCACCCAATACTCCGGCCAGCCCGCTGCGGATCTTTTCAAAAAGAAGCTGGAAAACCTTGGGATCCGCTGCTATCTCCACTATATGATCGAAGGATATCCGACCAATGTGGACAAAATCGTAAGCGAAGAGGGCTATGGGAAGAACGAATACATCGAAACCACCCGTCCCCTTGTGGTCGTAACGGCGCCGGGCCCGGGCAGCGGCAAGATGGCCACCTGTCTCTCCCAACTCTATCACGAGCACAAACGGGGTATCAATGCGGGCTATGCCAAATTCGAGACTTTTCCCATCTGGAATCTGCCCTTAAAGCATCCTGTCAACCTGGCTTACGAAGCGGCGACGGCAGACTTAAATGATGTCAACATGATCGACCCGTTCCATCTGGATACTTATGGTATCACCACGGTGAATTATAACCGCGACGTAGAAATTTTCCCTGTCCTGAGCGCAATTTTTGAACAGATTTTGGGGGAATGTCCCTATAAATCCCCGACGGATATGGGCGTCAACCTGGCGGGCAACTGCATCTTTGACGACGAAATCTGCCGTGAGGCCTCCAAACAGGAAATTATCCGCCGCTATTACAACTGTCTTTGCGACTTAAAGAGGGGAAATTCTGTCCAGTCCGCGCTGTACAAACTGGAACTTTTGATGAAGCAGGCCGGGATTACCGTAGATGACCGCAAAGTCATTTCCGCCGCCATGGAACGGGAAAAGCTCACGGATGCCCCGGCCCTGGCGATCGAACTTCCCGACTCCACCCTTGTGACCGGTAAAACCTCCACATTACTGGGGGCCGCCTCCGCCTGCCTGCTCAATTCCCTGAAAATACTTGCGGGCATTGACCACGAAATCCATCTGGTTTCCCCGGAAGCCATCCGCCCCATACAGTCCCTGAAAACGGAATATCTGGGCAGCGCCAATCCCAGACTGCACACGGATGAAATCCTGATCGCACTTTCCATCAGCGCCGCCACCGACCCAAACGCTTCCCGGGCCCTGGCCGCACTGCCGCTTTTAAAAGGCTGCGAAGTCCATTCCACCGTACTGCTCTCCTCGGTGGATGAAGGAATTTTCAAAAAACTGGGCATGCACCTGACCTGTGAACCCAAAACGGACGTCAAAAAAATCCCGGATGCCGGTTAACCGCCGCAGCAAATATCGCGTAAAGCGGTCAGATCCCTTCCCCTTTTAAAAGCGAAAACGCTTTCTCATACGCCTTTTTCTGCCCGTCCGAAAAATAATCCTTAAGTTCCTGTCCGACCAAAGGCAAAAGACCTGTAAACACCGGGTTCCACTGCGTCCCCGCATTCTTTTCCACCAGCGCAACCGCCTGTTCCAAAGAATGCGGGGATATTCCCCTTTCCCATCCGCCGCAGTATTGGCTCACAATAAAGCCTGCCATACTCACCAAATCCGTCACCGCCTGATCGGGATTGTCTTCCCTCCGGTATTCCTGCGGATAACCGCCCTGCCCGTCGTAATACCGGTGATGCCCAAGGGCCGTCATCGCATAGGGACGTGTCGATTCACAGTTTTCCAAAATGCGCTGGCCTGCGTACACATGATACGCATACATTTTCCGTTCTTCCTTTAACCAGCTTCTGCCCGCCAGCGCCATCATATCGGCAAACAGGATCGCGCCGATATCGTGCAGCATCCCGCTTTCACAGGCATATTGTACAAATTCCTCCCCCTTGGCACGCACCTGCTCCGGGGTTGCACAGGACAGGCTTCCGACAAATGTCTGCGGCGTCTGTCGCAGCGCTTCTTCCATAAGAAGGGCCGAAACTTTTCCCGTCATATAAAGCCTGGCATAAATATCGGGATTTCTGCAGGCAATCAGGTTTAGCAGAAAATCTTTCTGTGAAATTCCGTCCGGATATTCATGGAAGGACGACAAAATAGCGATAAGCGTATGCAGCAAATTGGTGTTGAGCTGATTGTTGGGCGCATTTCTCACATAACGCACCACCATGCGGTACATATGACACAGCACCTCTTTTTTCTTTGACAGATATTTTTCCTCATAAGAAAGATATGCCGCATACAAACCGGGCAAATAAATATTCTGCCAGATTCCGTCCACCGAATAATCCTCCGCCTTGCGTGCCATATAGGCCTTTTCCAGTTCCAGCAGGAGATCCGGCAGCGTCTTGATTCCGCAATGATACAATACGGCCTCATATTCCAAAGTCCAACGCACATCCGGCTCTTTGCCTTTGCGGATGCTGTCCTGCAATTGTTTTTCCCGGACATACCCGGCGGACTCCATCATCTCCCGCACCAGTTCCTGATCCCCGTACCCCCGCCGCATATAGTCGATGGCCGTCATCCTTCCCTGATGGCTTTTGTAAATAAAAGCATCCCACGGCAGCGAAGGCGTCTTTTTCTGATAAACCGGATCCGTCAGCACCTGCAGGGAACGCCGGATCGCCTGCACTTTGCGCTTCCCCGACTCCTCATCCTCCCACCCGTCTCCAAGGGTGAGGTTTGCCATGGAGCGGTGAATATAGCCCCGAATCTCCGGATCCTCTATTTCGTCGTAATATTTCAGATAGGATGCCGCTTCCCCGAACATCATCCTGATTTTCCAGGAATATACACGTTTTCCCGCGCGCGACATAAAGTTCTGCATATAATACAGCGCCATGGCACATAAATACAACTCCCGGATCAGCATGTCGCGCCGTTTCCATTTTCTCGCATACACGATCAGCGCGTTGTGGATATCATGACTGAGAACCAGGTCCAGCTGTTTAACGCCCGGCGCAAGACACTGCGCAAACTCTGCAAGGCTTTCCGCCTCCGCCTCGCCGACCGAAATGATATCGTCCAGCACAGGCATGAGAAACTTACGCAAAAGCTGCGTATTTGTTTCCTGCAGTCTGTGAATTTCCTCCTGCTTTTTTGTGCGTTCCCGCAAAAACCCTTCCGCATCCAGCGGAACCTCCCCCGACAGATCGGCCAGTTGGGCAATCCTTTTCAAATTTTTAATGTATGTTTCCTGATATTCCTTCATACGGATTCCCTCCCCAAAAACCGCTTCAGGCAATCCCGCATCTGCTCCAAATCCAGCGGCTTTGAAAGGTGCCCGTTCATTCCAGCGTCCAGCGAACGTTGGATATCCTCTATAAAAGCATTCGCCGTCATGGCCACAATCGGCACGGTCTGTGCGTCCGGACGGTTGAGCCTGCGGATCGCCTGCGTGGCCCCCAGGCCGTCGAGTACCGGCATCTGCACATCCATTAAAATCAGATCCAATGAAAAAGGCGCCGACCGCTCAAAAAGTTCCACGGCCTCCATGCCGTTTTCAGCCGTCTCGATGTCCATGCCATAGATTCCTAAAAGTTCCACCGCAATTTCCCGGTTGATCTCATTGTCTTCCACCAGCAAAAGCTTTCTGCCGGAAAAATCGCTGTCCTCCTGGTTCTGGGCCGTATTATTTGCCGCCTTTCCTGCCTCCGTAAAGCCGTACAGTTCCGCCAGCAGCCTGTTTGCGAAAAGAGGCAGGGGTACAAAAGCATCCACACCGGAACTGGTAAAAAGATATTCGATCTGACTCCAGTCGCTCTCAGACAGCAGCACAATGGGAAGCCCGTTTCCAAACCGGCTCCGGATTTCCTGCAAAAACAGAACCATCTCCACGCCTTCCACTTTTTCCACCGTCAAAAAGGCAAAATAGTCCCACTCCGCAAATACGGCCTCATTCATAAAATCCGCCGCCTGCTGCGCATCCTTTGCCAGATCCGCCTCCATGCCAAACCCCTGAAGCATCTGCGCAAGGCTGTCCGCACGTCCGCAGTCCCCGTCCAAAACCAGAACCCTCTTATGCTGCAGGGCAACCTTTCGGACATCCTCGCATTCTTCCCCCGCTTTTAAGGGAATCCAGATTTCAAAACAGGTTCCTTCCCCCTGTTTACTATGAACGGTAATCCTTCCTCCCATCATTTCCGTCAGGTTTTTGGTGATCGCCATCCCGAGCCCGGTTCCCTGTATTTTACTGATCGTAGTACTCTGCTCCCGTTCAAAAGGCGTAAAAATGCGGCTTAAAAATTCTTCGCTCATCCCCATTCCGGTATCCTGTACCCGCACATAAAGTTCCACAAAGTCCGGATTTTTATCCTTTAAAACTTCCCAGAACATTCTCACGTTTCCGCCCTCAGGCGTAAATTTAACCGCATTGGATAAAAGATTGAGGCAAATCTGTTTCAGCCGCACACCGTCCACCCAAACGTTCTCCCTCTCCATTTTCCCGATTTGCAGCCCAAAATCCACCCGGGCCCCATCGGCCTGCGCCTTGACCACAATCAGAATCTCATGGAGTAAATCCGCCAGATCGATTTCCTCCGGCTGCAGTACCACCTTCCCGCTCTCAATCCGGGACATATCAAGCACTTCATTCAGCAAAGACATCATGTGGTCGGAGGCCGTCTTGATTTTGTCCAGACAATCCTCTATTCTTTTTGGCACACATTCCTGCATCATCGCGATCTCGGTCATTCCCACAATGGCGTTCATGGGAGTACGGATATCATGGGAAATCTCGGACAGGAAACTGGTTTTGGCCCGGTTTGCCATGACCGCTTCCTCCATCCTTTGCTGATTCTCCCTGTAGTAAGCCGTTGCATCCTGCATGATACAAATGCGCAGCCCCGACTGATCGAACGGCACGGCAGAATAAACCCTGTCCTGTATATGGCAAAACAGCGGCGCTTCCCAGTTTTCCTGATTGACAATGGCACGCCGCAGGGCATCCGCCTCCCCGGCCTGTTCCAATATATCAAAAAAATCTTCCTGCCAGGCCGGACAGCCGGCAACCGTGTCCCCGTTTTGATAAACAAGCCTGCATGTGTTTTCTTCCACTGCGAAAGCCAATACCCAAACCCCTGCTTTTTCCCAAGTCTTTTGCAAATTAACGGCGTTTTCCATCCCAATCCCCATTTCTGCGATGCTTTTTGTGCGTAAACGACTTTGCGTCAGGCAACAGACAGGCACAAGCCGCCATATGGATCATGCGTTTTGCACACCGATCTGCCATGACGCGCGTTTTGCACCGGCACAATCCGAAATGCGCAGGCGATTCCACGCCTGCCATACCCGTTCATCCCTGCAATCCCTTATACCGAAACCGGGAGCGCTGCGACGCAGTTCTCCCGGTTTCCTCAAAAATGTACTTTTTACACCGGCACATCAAAGTTTCTTGATATAATGCCCCACTACCGTAACCCCTTCGTTCATGACAATAAACGCCTGTGGGTCGTATTTTAAAACTATGGATTTTAACCGGGAAACCTCATACTTGGAAATCAAAATGTATAAAATATTCGATTTTTCATTCGTATAAGCGCCGGTACTGTCCAAACGCGTAATGCCGCGGTTCAACTCCCTGAAAATCTCTTCCTCCATCTCCCGGTTATCGTTCTTGGTAATGATCTGCACTTCCACATTAATGTTCTGCGAATGCTCACGGTCAATGGAAAAGGAACTGACAAACGCATAAATCAGGGAATAGATAACCGTGCTCACATCAAACAGGAACAGGCAAATCGTATACAAAACCAGATTTACCGTCAGGCTCAGCCTGCCGACGCTCACATTGTTTTTCTTCTTGATCATGAGCATGCCTATGATGTCCGTCCCTCCCAGACTGCCGCCCATCCGCAGCGCAACCCCCATGCCAAAGCCGCACATGATGCCGCCGATCACGCTGCACGCCAGCACATCGTTTGGAAGCAGCGGCTGCGCCGGAATCGGAATCAGCGATAAAAAAGCGGTCATTGCCGTAACGCAGGCAATCGTCTTTACCAAAAACTGTTTGCCGATATTTTTCATCGCGAGAAGCAGTATCGGAATATTGACCGCATAATAGATCAGACCGGCAATATCAAAATTGCCCAGCGGCAGATGCAGATAATCCACCAACAGCGTCCGGATCACCTGCGCCCCGCCCATCAGCCCTCCGCTGTACAGCTTGTTTGGCACCACAAACAGATTCATTCCAAACGCATAAACCGCCGCTCCCCCCAGCGCGATGATTAGGCGTTTTCCCTCTGCCGCTACTACCTCTTTTTTAATCGCTTGCATACGAAAATCCCCCTTTTTGCAAAACCCGGCCTGTCCCTCTGACCGGCCGTCGCTTCTGATCTTGTCCTATATTTTACTATGCCGCGCCCATGGATGCAACTAAATTTTGTTCCGATCCTTTCATAATTAATTACCGCCAAAACGTTATGTACCGTGACCGGTTCTCTAGATTTCCCGGATGGGAAAAAACATGTATCCCTGCCCGTTCTCCTGCGGAGAGTTAAAATCATGAACCGCCCCTGCAAGTTCCAATCCCTGCTCTTCCATATACGCAAGCACTTTCCCAAAAATGTTTTCTTCCGTACATTTTGCATATAAGTATTCATACCCGGGAATTTTCCATTTCACCCAGCCGTCCGGAGCCTCCGCCCCCTCTGCCGCCTCAACCCCTGCCAGATACAGGCCTTGCGTAAATCCATCTTCCCATGGCCTGAAGGAACGGGAGAAATCGGACATCGCTCCCCAAATTCCCATGATGTTTCCGTTCCCGTCTTTTTTTGCAAGATGCGCAATCTCATGGAAATGACCGTTTGCCTCTTCCCATAATCTTTGTATAAAGCCTGCGCCGTCTTTCGTGGATCCCTCTTTTCCAATCACACAAAAAGATTCCCTGACACATTTTCCTATCTCCATTTTTCACCCCATTTCCGCGCAGCTTTATGCGCATACTACCGATTTGCTATTGTCCATGACACTGAAATTATAACACATGACGGGCCACACCACAATCATCCGTGGCCGCATTATGTTCCCGTGGAATGTGCGCAGTTGTAACAGTTACGCTTCGCGGCGGGGAAGGGCTTGGGCCAAACCGGAGAGCGGAGGGCGCAGAAGGCGTTGACAGGTATTTTCCGGAGGCTGCATACCAAAGCGGAAAAATTCCCAAATCCCAACGGGATTTTGTCCCAACGGGATTTTGTCCCAACGGGATTCCAAAACGCAGCAGGCCGCAAAAACTCATTATTTCCATGCTCCCGGGTTTGTGGTATAATGAAAAAAACTAATTAATCAGCGTTAATGGATGGTCGGCCATGCATAATGAATACGATAATGAAACGTTTTTTAAAGAATACGCAAAAATGTCCCGCAGCAGGGAGGGACTAAACGCTGCCGGAGAATGGCATCAGCTAAAGCCTTTGTTTCCTCCCCTTGAGGAAAAATCCGTACTTGACTTAGGGTGCGGCTATGGCTGGCATTGTACCTTTGCCGCCAACCAGGGCGCGGCATACGTATTAGGGCTCGACTTGAGCCAAAAAATGATTGAAGAGGCAAAAAAACGAAACGCGGGAAAGCAAATCGAATATCGCGTCTGCGGCATAGAAGAATATGAATACCCCAAAAATGCGTGGGACTGTGTCGTCTCCAACCTGGCCCTGCACTATATTGAAAATATCGAAAAAATATTTCAAAAAGTGCATAGAACCCTTAAGCAGAACGGCGTATTTATTCTGAATATTGAGCATCCTGTTTTTACCGCAGGAGTCGGACAGGACTGGATCTATACAGAAGCCGGGACGCCCCAATGCTGGCCGGTTGATGACTATTTCTTTCCGGGAGCGCGGAAAACACACTTTTTAGGGTGTGATGTCGTAAAACAGCACCATACGCTCACACAGATCCTGATGGGATTATTGGATAACGGCTTTGCACTCAAAGCCGTGAAGGAGGCAGAGCCCCCCGAAGAAATGATGGGAATTCCGGGAATGAAAGACGAATTGCGCCGCCCAATGATGTTGTTGGTAAAGGCCCTAAAAAAATAGCTGTATGCAGCCAGGGACTACTCTATCCCTGATACATGATAACGGAGGAACGAACCAATGAATTATACGGAACTGTTTCACAGCCTGCACCCGGGTTTCTTCCAGAAAGAAAGCATTCGTGCCCTGCCCGGGGAATGGGTCTTCACAGAATTGGTTATGGATCTGCGCAAAGATTTGCCGGATGTGACGCAGCCTCACTGCCCGCCCGGGATCACATTTGGCGAGTATCACGGGGAACTTGCGGCGCTACGTGATGCGGTCCGCCAGGTGGACGAGGACTGGGTACAATATTTCAAGGAAGGCTCCCGGTTTTATTGCGCTTTTGACGGAAAAATGATTACCGCTTTTTGCAGTCTCGCCGACATGGGCCGGTTTGGGGGCCTTCATATCGGCGGACCGGGATGCGTCGGAACGATACCTGAATTTCGCAGGCGGGGCATCGGCCTGGAAATGGTACGATTGGCCACCGAGACGCTCCGGCAGGACGGCTTTGACCTCTCCTGGATTCACTATACACATCTGGCACACTGGTATAGCAAGCTTGGGTATCAGCCGGTTCTCCGGTGGAACAGCGGCGGCATTCTCCAGAAGAGGGACACAGACCGGACATGGTAGTTTTGCAGGAGGCTGGAAATTTTTCTGTATCTATAAAGGAAAAATCCTTCCGGTAAGATACAGAAATGTACAATACATGTTGCGGCATACTTCGTCAGGAAACCGGAAGAAAGGGCAGACATCATCCCAATTGTGCTCCCGGTGTCTGCTCCGGTGTTATCTGAAAGGGGTGCATGTCCCAGCACCACTCCCCGTCAAGAAAAACACCGTTCGGAATTTTATCCTGAATTATTCACCGTTGTACAGTGAATAATTCAGGATAAGTTTATTTTTTGAATTTTATATCCTTTCCGTATAAAACAGAGCCGATGAGCTGTGAGGTTTATATTATCTCACAAATTCATCGGCTCTGCGTCTTTGCGTCTGGCTCTCTGATAACAGACATATTCATTTGTCGGACATTTATAAGAGTTTCTTGTTTGCATTTTGGGCAAAATAAAGGAAATTTCTCAAGTACCGTATCTTCACGCAATTTCAATCTCGTCTTGTTTCCACATACAGGACACAATAGCCACTTTTCCTGCTTCATGCTGACACCTCCTGCTGTTCCTTTTCCATATTCTTAAAGAAGCTCATTGCAGATAATCCTACAATGCAAACTATGATGCCAGTCGGGATTAAGACAAAATATACGGCACTGTAAAATCTGTCAAACAAAAAACCGTACACAATTTGTCCTATGGGCTGGACACACAAAATAGCCGTTGATGTATAAGCCATCACTTTTCCTATTAAATGATTTGGCGTCCTCTGCTGTATGAGGGAAACAGCAAAAATAGAAAATATACTGATAACAGCCTGCATACCGCAAAATGATACAATCGTAACGCCATACTTTATAATGGCATTCACTGGCAAAAGGAAAACAATGCCGGCAGGGATAATAAAAATACCAAGAGTTGCAAGCAGGACAGATAATTTATGTATTTTCAATTTCTCTGCCAAAATTCCTGCGGCAATGCTCCCCAAGATTGTAGCGACTGCCAACGCACTTTCCGCAGCCCCATAATACTTTGCATTAAATCCGAGGACAGTCCGCACAAGAAATGGAAGTCCGACTATGGTAATGCCCATCACAAAAAACCTTGAGAATGCCGTTAAGAACAGCATCTTTGATATGCTGGTCTGTTCTTTTGAAATATACTGCATACTTGATAAAAAATCCTGCTTAACAATCTGAAGCACGCCGCCTTGATTTTGAATACGCTGATAGCTAAATTTTATAAAACATTCAAACAGGGCAGTAATAAAAAAGCAGACAACGCTCACATACATTACGGGTTTCAGTCCAAACATGGCATATAATACACCGCCCAACATAGGGGCAATCAGATAGGATAAAGACGCCACTTGATTTACAACAGCATTTCCTTTCCTAATATTGTCACCTTGCAACATCGTAGGAATACACGCTTGAACAGTAGGCGTTTCAAACGCACCCAAAATAGAAAGTATAATAAGCAACGTACTGATTACGGCAATGACATTGCTTTCTGACAAGAATAATGCCGCACATAAAACTGATACACCAGTCAATGCGTCTAACGCCACCATAATATTCCGTCTGTCTGCCCTGTCCGCCAAGATACCGCCAAGCGGTGACAAAAGAATGGTCGGGATTGTAGCAGCAGACAATATCCCTGCAAATATGGCTGCCGAACCAGTCACTTCCAGTACATACATGGACAGTGCCAATTTCAATATAAAATTTCCAAACAATGAGGTTAACTGCCCCAAAATAAGGAGCGTGAAATTTTTTGTAAATAATTTTTCCGTCATGGCTAATTCCCTCCTTTTTCATTGATTTTTCCTGCATTCTCTGGCATAGAGGTAAGCCCGCAGGGTGTTCCTGTAATATCAGTGATAAATTTTTCTGTAAAGATTGTCGTATCATCATCATAAAGCGGCAGTCCCATATGGGCTAATACTTCCTTCACAAAATGATATTTATGATACAGTTCTTCCTCTGTTGCAGGGAATACCGAGGGCATGAGCCAGAAGTTGATAAGCGGCAAAAGCTCGGAAAGCTCCTTTATGTATTCTGTCTTGATAGAACCGTCCCTTTTTCCCTCCTCCAACAACTCCAACCACAAGGGAGTTAATACACGCCTGTTTTCTGCAACTGCCGCCGCTAAAATGTGCGGGTCTTTCAAAATCGGGACTGCCTGCATATTTATCTGGTTTCGTTCAGCGTCCGACTGATTCAGTGTAAGCAACAACCTAATTTTTTGCAGACCGTTCAAGTCATCCCTCCCCTTGACTGTTTCAAATGGGTTGTCCTCGAAAAACATTTGATTGCCTAATGCGTACATTACTTCCTCTTTGCTTTGAAAACAACGGTAAAACATTCCTTTTGCTCCACCTACCATATCCATAATATCGGAAATTGAAGTTTCCTCATATCCTTTAGAAATAAATAAGTTTTGGGCAGCATTTAGGATTTCTTTTCTCCATTCCTCTGGTGTCTTTTTTACAGGTCTAGCCAATATTCCATACACCTCCTTTTATAGTTATTGACTTTTGGTCAATAACTATTTTACTACTATTTTTTTGTTTTCGCAATAAATTTGAAAGTTTTTGAGTTATTTTCACTATGTAAAATCCCCCTTTACTGTTCTTCTATATAGCATTTGTAGTCCCTATACATAGAGATTCTATCTCGTTTAATAGGAACTTCTATCTCTGTAAAATGAAACATAACAAATTTCAGAACAGGCGGTGGACATATGGAAATGGATAAAAACAAGAAAAACAGATACGGATTTGACTTTACTCCGATAGGGCTTGACATCAAAACTTTTCGTGAAGCCCAAAAGATAACACGGGAGAAATTAGCGGAAACGCTTGGATGTGCTTCTGGATAAATTGAGCGACAGAGATTTATCCATTCTTGAAGCAACCGCAATCGCCTTATATAAAGTAAAGGAACAGACAGAGGAATAAACCCCTCTGTTTTTCTTTTTTTCTCACTAAAGACTATTTCCATCTATTATTACATTTTCTGGTTATGCCGTGAATTGCCTGCATATTGAAATTGCGGCTCA